>NZ_JBHRWK010000056.1:0-42039 GCF_042647925.1 Amycolatopsis speibonae | reverse complement strand
GATCACTGGTCACTCTGGCGACGACGCCACCAAACCCGCGCCCGCCACAGCCACTACCAGCGACAACGCAACAAACATCCCTCACTGCCGCTGTAGTATTAGAAGCGGTCGTCCTCGCTCCAGATCCTGCCCGCGGCCTGCGTCCCGCTCGGTATATCCCTCGGCTTGTCTTCGAACGGGCAGGCTCCTCGGTCGACTCGCGGCCGAACATCAGCGCAGCAGTGGTGATCTCCTCGAAGGTCATGCGCGAGATCGGGCACTCGACGTCCGAAACCAGTACCCCGCAAGGGCCATCACCGCATCAGGTCGGCGGACGCGCCTCCGAAAAACTTGCGGAAACCCCACCTGCGCGACGCTTTCCTCTCCCGCTCGTCCAACTCGCCTTCCGCGTAGTCCGCGTAGAGCCTGATCGCGCGCACCGAGGGCGTCCGCAGCCAGAACGGGGCACCGATCAGGACGCGATCATGACCGTCCTGCGGACCCAGCGGTGTCTCACGAAAATCGAAATCGCAAAAGATCTCCGCCAGCCACTCGCCGACCTCACCGGTGTCGCCGTAGGTGTGACCACGATGCCAGCCGCACCGGCGGCGAGCCACCGGCACCGCAGCGTCCTCGCCCTGAGAACAAGCGACCTTGACGGCATCGCGGGCGAGTTCCTCCTCCGAAGCCCACGACGGCCGCACCCGGCACTCCTCGTCCAGGAAGCGGCGGATGTTCCCGGCCTCGGAGGCTGTCCAGCCGTGCCGGCTCGGTGCTCCGCTCTCGGCCACGAAGTCGGCGTAGTTGTGGACGCTCCCGAACAGACAGACCGCGATCCGGCCGCCATTGGGCTCGGATACCGTGGTGTACATGACCGCCCGTCCGGGCTCTGTGCCGACGAACTCGCCGAACACGACATCGCCGATTCCCCGGGCGAAATGTACTGGCGGCGGCGAAGCGAAGGTATCGACGACGGATTGCCCCAAACCTCGTTCCAGCTTGGCGGCGATATCCGGCCGGGTGAGGGCGGGTCCTTCTTCCGACCACTCGACAGCGGGCAGGAAGCCCCGGATGTTGGGCGTGGATATCTTCCGCTGGCGCTTTTCCATCACCCGGACGCCCAGGTCGTCGAGATACTTCCCCACCAGGCGATCCGACCAGTACAGGTATCGTTGCACGCCACCGTATTCGGTCATCGGGCGCTCTGCCAGAGGTCACGGTCGGGGTGCACCAGCTCCACCCCGGCCTGCTCGCGGATCTTGGCAATGCTTTCCCTCGACTTACCGCGCCCCTCCCAGACCTTTTCCATGGCTCGATCCTTCACGTCGTCACCGTCCTTCAAGTCGTCGCCGGACCGGATGACGATTTGAGCGAACCTCACGAAATCAACCGTGTCGCCGTAGAATTTGTCGACCAGATCCCGGACCGCGACACTCCAGTACTGCTGGGTCGATGCCACATACTGCGGCGGTTTCAAGGTCACCCAAGGCCATTTGTCGAGCGTCACCCTGGTTTCTTCGATGACCTCCTGGTCCGCGGAGTGGATTCCGATCCAGACGCTGTCGACGACCATGTCGAGTTCGAAGAACCAGCCCATGAGTTTGCCGTAGGATTCCTCGAGCTTCTCGTGTCGTCGCCGCTGAGCTTCGGACTCCAGGCGCATCTTCAGCCTCTGCTCGGCCGAAACGAGTTGTGCCTGCAGACTTCGTTCGACCGAGGCCTGACCGGCCCTGATCGCGTAACGAAACGTCATCGCACCGCCCGCCAGCACGCCCGCCAAGGCCGCCACGAGCACGATCCATTCCTCTCGCATACGTCTCCCCCGATTCGTGTGCGTCGTACTGTTTCGACCAGCATATCCTCAGCGGGGTGGCCCACTCTCGGATACCTCGCCCGACCATCGCAGTCGCCGTCCACGATGGCTGGTTCGGCTGCGGCACAGGTGCGGGTCACGCGAACTTCGGTTTCCTCGAAACACTGGTTGGTCTCGTCTCTCCCGATGTCCGCTTGGTCGTTCTGCCGGTACGGCTGGCCCCGTCCGGAACCGAGTACCACTCCGAGTGGCATGAACGGGCCCTGGCCTTGGCCGCGAGGGCGCGATTCGAGGTCCTCCCCGTGGACAACGGCACCAACGGACTCGATCGCTGGGGCGGTCTGGAGAACTTCCGGCAGGTGTCCGCGCACACCGCGGCCAGGATCGCCCGCGAGGTCCTGCCTTGGTCTGGGCCGCTGCTCATCGTCGCCTTCGATGTCCCGTTCTTCGGGCTGCCTTCTTTCCCCCGCGCCAAGACCGTGCTGGTCCCTCGCTCCAGCGGACACGTCCACGCACCCCGCGACCAGGATCGGCTGTGCTGGGAACGCCGCTCGCTCCACACCGCGATCGGGAACGGCGCGAGAATCGGCACTATTTCGCCGTTCATGGCCAGGCACCTACGCGACGACTACGCGATACCGCACGCCGCCATGATCCCGCTCCAGGACGGGCTCACCCATTCCGAATGGGCGAGAAACGATCCGAACCACGAAATCCGCACCTTGCCCGAGGAATTCCTGTTCGCCATGGGACGTGCCGAACCGTACAAGGGCTTCGACGACCTCCTTGACGCCATCGCGATCCTGAAGAGCGCCGGAGCCGACCTGCCGCCGCTCGTTCTCGCCGCGACCACTGAACTCTCCCGGCCGAGCCCCTATCAACAGCACTTGGCCCGCCGTCTCCGGACGCTCGGGCATCCGCACACCGTTCTGACCAGGTTCACTCCCGCGGTCCCCGCCCTGCTGATACACCCAGGACTCCGCGGCGTGATCGTTCCGTCACGGGCTGAGCCGTTCGGCCGGATTCCCATGGAGGCGTTCGCCGCCGGCGCGGCACCCGTGATCACCACCACAGCTGGCGGCCTGGCAGATCAAGTGGCGGATGGCCTGACGGGATTCTCCTGCTCACCGGGTTCGCCCCACCAGCTGGCCCGCACGCTCCTGCGCGCGCTCGCCGCAAGTCCCGCCCACCTGCGCAGACGCGCCTATCAGCATGCACTGCGGGCCTTCGACCACACCGGGACCGTGCACCGGTTCCTGTCGTCGACCGCGCCCTGGCTTCACCTGCCGGACCACGATGATCGGCTACGGTGGCTGAGCGCCACCGCACCGCTCGTTCCCGCAGGGAGTCCCGTGTTCACCGTGTCCCCGGTCAAAGTGCCGATCAGCCTCCAGGCACAGCACTGGAACACCGTGCGGTGCGAACGAGTCGTCCTCGTCGTGGCCCACCACGTAACATCCCTGCTCAGGCTCTTGGACGTGCTTCCGGTCTTCGACTCCGACTCTCGCGTGCAGGTGGTGTTCAGCTGGAACGGTTCGGACCCCTTCCGGCACGGGACGGATCGATTCCTTCAGCATCTTGGTGTCGTCGTCATTCCCTGGCAACAGGCCATCGACACCGAATTCGATCTGATCCTGGCCGCCAATCACGGCGGGCTCACCGAATTGACCGGACCTGTCGTCGTCATGCCGCACGGCGCGGGGTACAATAAGAATTCGCCCGGAAACCGGAAACCGGAAACCGGAAACCGGAAACCGGAAACCGGAAACCGGAAACCGTTCCGTCTTCGGTCTTTCTCCCGAATGGCTGCTCTACGACGGCACGCCGATCGCGGCGTCGCTGGTGCTGTCGCATGAGGAGCAGCTCGCCCGGCTCGCGGAGATCACTCCGGCGGCAATCGGCACAGCTGTCGTCGCCGGGGATCCGTGTTTCGACCGGATGCTGCGCAGCGAACACCTCCGCGACCGCTACCGGGCCAAGCTCGGCTTAACCTCAGGCCAGCAGCTCGTCACGATCGCGAGCACCTGGTACAAACGTTCGCTCATGGGCACCTGGCCCTCGCTGTTCCGAGAAGTGCTCGCCTGCCTTCCGAGCGACGAATACCGCGTCGCCGCGGTCGTCCACCCGAACATCTGGCACGGACACGGCCCGTGGCAGGTGCACACCTGGCTGGCCGACTGCGTCCGCGCGGGTCTGCTGCTCGTCCCGCCGGAGGAGGGCTGGCAAGCGGCGTTGATCGCATCGGACCTCGTCTTGGGGGATCACGGCGCGACGAGCTGTTATGCGGCGGGTCTCCTGCGTCCGGTACTGCTGGCGGCGTTCCCCGACGAGGACGTGGCGACCGGCTCGGCTGCCGAACTGCTGGGCTCGGTGGCACCGCGGCTGCACCGGCACGCCCCGCTGCGCGCTCAGGTCGAGGAAGCACTCGGCCGAGATACCGAGGGGCTGCGTGTCATTCGCGAGGCTCTGACTTCCTGCCCGGGGCAGGCGGCCGCCCGGTTGCGCACCCTGTTCTACCGACACCTCCGGCTCCCGGAGCCCCACGGTGCCGCGCTGGTGCCGATCATCCCGGTCGACGCCCTCGTCGCCGAGGCGCGGCCGGCTCCGTCCGCGGACCACGTCAGATGCTCGCTCGAGGAAGCCGGCAGCGCGAACCTCGTTCGCTATCCCGCCGAGGTGATTTCGGACCGGTCGCCGCACGACGACACGATCCTGGTCGTGCACGAGGACCACCCTCAACGCGATCTGCTGGACAACGCCGAGGTGATCATCGTCGAACCCGGCGACCCCCTCGCGCGGACCGAAGCTCTGCTGGACGACGCCCTCCGGCAGTATCCGGGCGCGACGCTGACTGTCGCCACCGGCGCACCGCTTGTCGTGCGTGCGCGAGACGAAGGTCTGGTCCTGCTCGCGTGCGCCGATCCCGTCGTCGTCGGCGCACTCGTCCATGAATGGCTGCTCACCGGGAAGCCGCTGTCCGATTTGCCCCCGTCGTGGCACGTGGTGGCCGGTCCCGCCCGGTTCGACATCCGAACGGTTTCAGCTTGACCCGGCCTTCCTGTCGTCCAGAATCGTCTTCAGCTCATCGGCGCGCCCGCGCAAGGCGAAGGCCTCCTCGTGCCGGCCTGTCCGGTCGAGCAGATCTGCCAAGACCGCACTGCTGTCGGCCTCCCAGAACAGCATTCCCAGCTCGTCGAACCACCTGATCGCGTCACGCAGAGTACGTTCGGCCTCGTCGAGGTGCTCCGGCGCCGCTAGACCAAGAGACCGTCCGAGGTTCGCGAGAGCCTTCGCCCGGTTGTGCTGTTCCTTGCCTGCGCCGAAGTACGCCACAGCGGCGCGGCCACGGGACACCGCGTCCTCCGTCCGGCCGACCTCCGCCAGCATGGGGCCGCCGTTGAGGTCGAGCAGAGCACGTTCCCGGGCTCGGTCGTTCTCGGGAAAAGCCGGGTGATCCAGGAAGGCGCGGGCCTGGTCGATCGCGTCCACAGCCGCGTCAGCCTCACCCCTGCGCTGGTGGACGAACGACTTCCACTGCAGCAGCTTCTCGCGCGTGAACAGCACCTCACCGGACTCCGGCAGTTCCGCGGCGAGGGCCGCGGCGGCTTCGAACTGCTCCGTCGCGGCTTCGTCGTCCTCCAGGCCGAAGTACGCGGTCCCGAGTTCGGCGCGCATCCGCAGCACCGGCCGGGCGTCCCCCGTCCTCGCGTGGACGACGGTCGCGGCGGTGAGACCGAGGGTGTGGACGGTGATCGCGTCACCGCAAAGATCCCGCTGGAAGTAGAATGTCGCGAGAGCCTCGCTCAACTGCCACGTCAGAGCGTGCAGTTCCAGGTCCGCGGCGGCCCGGGCCACCCGCCTCAGGTTCGTGCGCTCGGCTTCGAGGTCTGCTATCGCCTTCGTCCAGGCCCCCTCGCCCGTATACGCCGGTGCGACCCGGCCGTTGAAGCGGTCACCGAACCTGGGCCGGTCGCTGATCGTGAGCTGGCGCGCCGCGACGAACTCGAGATACCACTCGATGACCCGCTCGACCGCGGCGTCGGCGTCGTCGGGGTGTTCGGTCTGCTCCGCCAGACCCGCCGCGTGCTGACGGACCAGGCTATGGACCTCATAGCGATCGTGGCGGACCCGGGTGAGCAGGTTCGCCACGATCAAGCTCTCCAGCTCGGCATCCCCGTTCTCACCGAGCAACGCGTGTGCCGCGTCCGCGCGGAAACGATCCCCGGGATGCAGGCTCAGCAACCGGTATGCCCGCTGGGCTCTTTCGGGCAGGTCCTGGTAGGAGACCTCGAAAACAGCCTCGACCACCGGCCGTCCGTCCTCGGTCAGCGTCTTGAGCACCGATCGCGCCGTCCTGAGCTGACTCAGGTAATCGGCCGGCCGCCCGGCGTGCCGGTTACCGAGCTGGGCGCCGGCGATGCTCAACGCCAGCGGCAGACGGCCGCACAACTCGACCAGCGCTTCCATCGACCGCAGCTCAGCCGGTGTCGGACCGGCCGACAGATCCACGGAGAGCAACTCGACCGAACTCGCCACCGAGAACGGCGGAACCTCGACCACGGTGTACCGCTGCCGCGAGAACCCCTCGGACCGTTTGCGGCTGGTCGCGATCACCGTGCTTCGTGAGGAGGACGGCAGCAGGTTCGTGAGCTGAGCCGCCGATTCGACATCGTCGAGAACCAGCAGGAGAGCGAGATCGGCGGTCACAGTCCGGAACTGTGCGCGCAGGCCTTGCGAGCTCGGCGACGGCTTCTCCACACCCAATTGGCTGAGAAAAAGGAAAAGGACGTCGTCGACTGTCACCGACTCCGACGAACTCCCCAGATCAGCCGTCAACGCTCCGTCCGGGAAGAGATCCTCGACCAGATGCGCGCATCTGGTCGCCAACGTCGTCTTGCCGACCCCTGGCAAGCCGGTCAGCACCACGACGCCGACCTGCCGGGAAGCGAGCGAGGACGTGATCTCCCGCTCGATCAGCTCGAGTTCGTCCTCCCGGTTCACGAACAAACGAGGATCGGGCGCCAACGCCCTCGGCACCGGCCTCGTGCCCACCACCGTCACGAATACCCCCTCGTGTAGACCACGGCCACCCTACCGAGGTCCGAGGGGAGGCGCTGCCGAAATCTCCTCTCCGTGCACCTCGGCTGCCCGGATACCGTGAATGGCCTGAGGGCCGAGATCACGGTCAGGATTCACCAGCGTCGCCCACTCGTCGGTGATCTCTCCAGCAAGATTGACGTGAATGACCGCGATCTCGGCCACCCGATGGTGGAAGCCGGGCAGTATCCCGGTCGTCTCGGTGTCGACGACAGCGAACCCGCGAAGTGCCGTCATAGCGGAAGCCGCGTGGTCATGCCCGCCTGGACCGACGCGAGCCACGACGGCGGAAGCGGCTCGGGTTCTCCATGAGCGTCGCGGACATAGCGGCGCCTCTTCACTCCCTCGGTTTCAGCCCATTGCCGGACGAGCCAGCGCAAGACCCCGACCACTGTCAAGGCATCCGAACCGACCGCCGTCGATCCAATGACAGGCCGAACCTCGGACTGAGATCGCAGGGCGTCGAAATCGACGAGGTGCGCTGCCGCGAAGTCACGGCTCCACTCGAGATCAGCCACATTCTTCAGCTCACACTTCGCCGCCGCTACAGTCTCCTCGTACACCGCACGCCGGTCGACAATGTCCGCGAAACACTGAAGTGGCGAAAAGAGCTGCCTCGTCCACCACTTCTCCGCATCGATGTCTGCGGCTTTGGTGGCACGATCAAGGACCTCGTCCAGCTCGCTCGGAACGACCGCGGTGATCGACCGTCGCTCGACCAAGGTCAAAAGACGACGCGCCTCATCCCGCGAAGCCAGCAGGCTTTCCATCGGGTAGATCCACGCACCCACGGGCATTCCTTGCGGGCTCACGTGCCAGACCGCGATCGATTCCGTCCCCTCCACACCAGGGCCGACCACCACCACGGCGCTCGCTGGAGCTGCCAGCGCGACCGGCAGCCCCTCCGCCACGTCTTCAACCTTATCGACGTCACTCACACGCACTACCCACCCTCGAATCAGCCGAACGTTTCACCAAGTCGCAGAACTGCTCGACGCGTTACGCGTGGGTCTCCGACCGAGACGAAATTGTCGTCGCCGGGTTCTGATGACCAGCAACAGCCTGCGGACCGTTGCCGCTTTCACTGATTCCGGGGGTGGTTGCCGACTGCACCGCGCTCATCCCGGCAGCTTTGCGGTCACCCACCGCAGGGGTTGGCCTCGGCGTGTCAGCGAGGGGTGGGCCGACTTGTCCATGGCAGTCCGGGCGAGGTGCGGGCTGTCCGCACCTCGCCCGTCGCCCTTCACCGAGGCCGGAGACGGGATCTCGACGAACCGCAGCTTCGTCCAGAGGAAGCGGGCTTCACCTGCAGGCGAAGCAGCCCGGTCTGCGACAGCGTGAAGAGCTTCTCGCCGGTCAACGGGCGACCGGCGATGGCCAGCCCAGCGTCGACACCGCTCAGACCGGGATGTCGCCCGCCACGCCCCACTGAGTGGTGAACAGGCCGAGGCCGTACCAGGTTCCGTTCGTCGGGCGCCACACAACGAAGTCCGCCCGCGGGTCGCCGCCGAAATTGCCGGACAGGGGAATGTCGCCCGAGACACCCCATTGCTGAGTCGCGATACCGAGCACGTACCAGACACCGTTACTCGGCCGCCACACGGCGAAATCGGTCCGACCGTCCGCGTTGAAATCGCCGGTGACCGGAACGTCACCCGAGACACCCCATTGCTGGGTCGCGATACCTCGGACGTACCAGACACCGTTGCTCGGACGCCAAACCGTGAAGTCGGTCACGCCATCCGCGTTGAAATCGCCCGCGATCGGAACGTCGCCTGCCACACCCCATTGCACCGTGGCGATACCGCGCACGTACCAGACGCCATTGCTCGGACGCCACACAGCGAAGTCCGCGCGGCCGTCGCCATTGAAATCGCCGGTGACCGGAACGTCGCCGGCGACACCCCATTGCTGGGTCACGACGGTGCCGGTGCTGCTTTGGATGACGTACCAGACGCCGTTACTCGGTCGCCATACGGCGTAGTCGGCGCGATGGTCACCGTCATAGTCCGCGGCCACCGGAACGTCGCCCGCGACACCCCACTGCTGGGTCGCCACGGTGCCGTTGCTGCTGCGGATCACATACCAGACACCATTCCCGGGACGCCAAACCGCCTTGTCGGCGAAGCCGTCGCCGTCGAAATCCGCGGCGGGCTTCTGCGACGACGGTGAAGCCATGATGCCGACGTCGGCATCGTCCGCACCCGCCGTCGACGGCACCGCGAGCAGACCCGCGAGCAGACCCACGACCGCCGTGCCAAGCCGAATGGTTCTTCGCATTTGACGAACCTCTTTCCGTTCATTGGATAAGCTCTTCCCAGCCCGCGCCTTTTGACCGAAGATGCACACCGGGAGAAGTGCAGCTTCGCAGTTACGGCATGGCGTTGTCAGCAAAAGTTCCATCTGACGGACCGCACGAGGGGATTTCGATGGAGACGAAGAGAAGATCCAGAAGTGTCCTCGAAGGAGCGTTCACTCTCTTGGACGCTTTAGTGCGGCATCAAGGTGAAGCCGGATTGACCCAGCTGGCCAATTCGTGCTCATTACCGAAAGCCACAGCACACAGATTACTCGAGCAATTGACCGAACTGGAGGTTGTCCGGCGCCGAGAAAACCGCTATAGCATCGGCGCACAGGCATTCCGGCTCGGTCAATCATGGCAACCTTACCCACGGCTGCTGGAACTCGCGCGTGGCCATCTCCGGCGACTGGCGACGGCGGCCCGGGCAAGTGCGGTACTCACCGTTTCCTGCGACGGCCACATCCTGATCGCCGCAGCCAGCCTCACCGAACCACGGCATGAAACCCTGCTTCGGCCGGGGTCGACAGTGCCGCGGCGCGCCGGCCGATTCTCCGCCGCCTGGCAGGCCGAGCACGGCCTTGTGGTCACCGAAGCACCTATCCGGGTGCCCACCGGCGAAACGATCGCTTCGATCGCGGTCGCGACCACCGGCTCAGCGAAACCCGGTTCGATGTCGGAGACCGTGGCTCGCACAGCTCGTATCCTCAGCGCGGCGCTGGGGGAACCATCGTAGTCCCGGTAGCGCAGGTCCCCGAAGTGACCAGCACCGTCATCGCGCACCTCCACACCGGTCGGCCGCGACCCGCTTCAGCGCGTGCGTGGCGACTTTTCCGGTGCGACCCAGTGGCAGTTCGGGAAGGGTTATCAGGAATTCAGGCAGCTTCGCCGTCTCGACCCCCTGAGCGGTCAGGAACGCCGCGAGCTCGGACAAGGTCGGCGAATGTCCATTCCGGACAGTGACGCAGGCACAGAGTCGCTCTCCCAGTTCGGCGTCCGGCACCGGCACACAGGCGACGTCCGTGACCGCAGGATGATCGCTGATCGCCAGTTCCACCTCGGCCGGGCTGATCGTGTAACCCCCGCGGATCACCACCCGTTTGCGCCTGCCGGTCACGTGCAGCCGTCCGTGCACGTCCAGGCGGCCGTTGTCTCCCGTCCGCACCCAGCCTCCGTCGAACCGGTATTCCGCGTCCATCTCCGGTGCGGCGACGTAGCACAGTGGGGTCATCGGACCTCTCGCACAGATCTCACCCCCGACGATACGAATCTCGCAGACGGAGGGATCCGGGACACCGGCACCGTTCTCCGGCTCCGTCGTATGGCAGTTGGCCCCGTCGGAAGAGCCGTAGACGTCGATCATGTCGGCGCCGAAGAGCTCCCGGCACGCGGCCCGTGTGGAGGGTGCGAGGGTGTCGCCACTCGACACGATGGCCTCGACACTCGACGCGTTCAACACTTCCGGGTCTTCGACCATGCGCCGCCACATCGTCGGCACGGCGAACACGTGCGTCGGGCGCTGGCCGCTGATCAGGCGCACCGCCGCGCCCGCCTCGAACCGGCGGGTCAGGATCAGCGTGCCGCCGAGACAGCACAGTGTCACCGGGACCCCGAACGAGCCGAATCCCGACGTCAAGGGGACGAGCACCAGATCCCTGGGCACGTCGGTCGTGCCGTGGACGGCGCGGAGGTAGTTGGCCCGGCCGCCGGCGAACGCGTTATGGGAGTACGCGATCATTTTCGGCGCCGACTCCGAACCCGAGGTCACCAGGATCCTCGCCGGGGCGTCCGGATGTGGCCGGGTGACACCGGCGCTCCGGCGAGGCTTGCCCGCTATACGACCGTTCCCGACGACGTACCGCACCCCCGCACGATCGAGCAGGTCGTCCGAATGCGCCGGTAGCGCCACGGCGCCGATGGCGTACACGGCGAGCTCGGCGATGACAGCGCGTCTTCCGTTGGGCTCCCGTATCCCGACGATATCCCTCGATCCGCAGCCGGACGCCCTCAGACGTGCGGCCGATGCGCGTACGGCGACATCGAGCGTCGTGTAGGTGAGCATCCCCAGATCGTCGATCACCGCGGCTCGCTGCGGATGCTCGCGGACCCGGTCGAGGAACAAGGAGTACAAGTCCTGGTCCGGGCAGTGTCCCTTTCGGACCCAATCGCGTCGCACCTCCGCGGGCACGAGATCCGGCAGAGCCACCCCGGTCGCGGACACCCAGGTCATGAGTGGAACTCCCACGGCGAACCGACGAGCGCGCACTCGTCCCGCACGACCGCGCGGGAGAACCGGGGATCCGCGGCGAGCGCCGCGAGGTCGTCGCAGACGGGGACACTCAGCGGATGTCCACAGCGTGGCCGCGTCGCTGCCGCATTGAGCCGGGACGCCGCGGACAGCAGCGACGAACCGACCCTCGTGGCCCGCCGGGACAGTGCCCGCACGATCCCGCGCACGGCCATGACCGCGCCGAACACATCGACCAACGTCATCAGCGAGGACGGGATCCCGGCATAGGCCTGCACGACGAAATCCGTGCCCACCGGCGGATTCGGTCCCAGCTCCACACCCCAGCCCGACGCGTGCGCGTACACGATCCCCGGCTGGGCCAGCGCCAGGTCGTACGCGGTCAACGACCATTGCTCGGCTTTGCCGGGCGCCCAGTTGTGCAAGAACACGTCGGCGCTGGAAGCGAGTTCGAGCAGTTGCCGCCTGCCGCCCGGCGTGTTCAGGTCGATTTCGACGACTTCCTTGCCGTCGTTGAGCGCGCGGAACCGGGCCGACGCCGCGCCGGCGATCGGCGGAACCCATCGCAGTGGGTCGCCGCCCGGAGGTTCGACGCGCAGAACGGTCGCGCCGAGAAGCCGGAGCAGGTGCCCCGCCATGGGTCCCTGGACCCGCCGACACGATTCGAGCACCACGAGGCCGGACAGCGGCAGGAACTCCAGCGGCCGGACCCTCCGGTGGCCGCGTCCCTCCCCGCTCACGGTGAACGCAGGGATACCGTCGTACGGACGCGTCGCCACGCGGACGAGGGTCATTCCCGTGTGGGCGGCGATCCCTTCGATCCACTGGATCGGCCCCGCGGCGGCCAGATCGTGCAGCCCGGAAGGCAACGGGCAGGTCGCGGTCGCGAACCGGTCGGCGAACGGCCGCCAGCCGCGTGCGATCGTTTCCTGGCAGGCCCCGAGCGCGTTCCAGAACCGTTGCCACACGACAGGATCGAGTGTCTCGATCTCGAACGCGACACCTTCCGCCGAGTGGAAGGGCGGGCCACCGGGCAGCCAGGTTTCCTGATGGTCGTCCTCGGTTGTCGCGGCCGCGAGGTACTGGGAGACCGCCAGCAGTGCCGCCTGCGCCAGCGAAGTGGACGCGCCGCGCAGCGGGATTCCCCGGTCGCGGGCGAAGCCCACCGCGGTGCCACCGATCGCGGCGAGTTCGGACGCGAGGATGGACGCGTAGTCGAGACCGAGCGGGGTCGGTTCGCCGTATCGGCGGCCGTGGACATGCATGATCCCGCAGGCGGCCTGCACGTCCAGTTCACCGGCCATCGGGAGATCGACCGGTCCCGCCACGGTCATCGTGTCCAGGGTGGTGATCATGCGCGACGCCTTCCGTGGACGGAATAGACCACGCACGATGCCGCCCGGAACCTCGGATCCTCCATGACCGCGCGGACCTCGGCGAGTTCGCCGTCGGTCATGCCCTCGGCGATCAGCCGCTCCCGTAGATGGCGCGTGTGGTGGATCAGCAACCGGACACCGGGTGATCCCGCCCGCCAGGGAAAGACCCGCGGTATCGGGTCGATCCCGGTCAAGCCCGCAGAAGCCATCGACGCGGCGACCCGGCGACCCCAGGTGCCGTCACCGCCCGCGTTCTCGAACGCCCTTTCCTTGGCCGTGAGGAATTTTTCGTAGAGTCGCGCGGACCGTTCGCCGGGGGCGAGCAGCACCGGGCCGTAAGAGATGTCGAACTCGTCGATCTGGAGCCAGCCGCCCGGTTTCAGGGCTTCAACCAGCTTTCCCAGCACGACCTCACGCTCGGGCAGGTGCTGGAGCACCAGCCGGGCGTGGATGACGTCGAAAGCGTTGCTCGGCAAGGGATCATGGACGATGTCATGCCGGAGAACGGTCAGCCGGGAGCCGGTGGCGACGTGGTCGGGCTTGATGTCGGTCGCCAGCACCCATCCCGTCGGCGCCACCCGGTCGGCGAGCCAGTGCGCGACACCGCTGCCGCCCGCACCGACCTCGAGACAGGACCATCCGTCACCGACGCCGGTCTGCGCCAGCCTTTCGAAGGTGAACGGATCGTATGCCTGCGAGAGACACCGATGCTGTTCATTGGCGTGTCCGCTGTGGTTGTCGAACACGTAAGCCGTCGTCACGTCCACCTACCCGATCCGTATGTGTCGGTCGTTCCGGTGAGACGCGCCAGTAGGTCCAGGCGCCGCACCTTACCGGTCCCCGTTCTCGGGACGTCGTCCCAGGGAAGCACTACCGGTTCGCCCATCGGCGGCAAGTCCGCGACGGCGGCACTCCACCGCTCGAGGTCCAGTGCGGTATCGGTGACGACGACCGGGATGGGTTCCCGTCCCGCCGCGGACAGCAGCACGCACTCGGCGATGGACGGCAAGCGATCCTCGATCCGGTCCTCGACGGCGAGACAGCTCAGCCCCGGTACGGTGTCGACCTCGCGATCCAGCAGGGTCACCGCACCGGTCCGGCTCACCACGCCGAGGTCGCCGGTATTCCACCACGGCCCGGATGTCTTGGCCTCCCAGCGATCCTGCTCACCCACGTAGCCGACGCAAAGCGCGCGGGTACGAGCCAGCAACAGCCCCGCTGTGCCGGGCGCGACCGGTTCGGCGCTTTCCGGGTCGACGACCTTCAGTTTGGCGAACCCCGGTACGGGTCTGCCGAGATCGCGCGTCGTATGCGCGGAACGCCTTGTCAAGAAACGGAACGCGAGTGGCCCGGTCTCGGACTGACCCCAGCCCTGCATCCACAGCGGACGTTTGTGTGCGCTGGCGTTCAGCAACGTTCTGACCACCGGGGGATGGACGGCGTCGTAGGTACTGACGAATCTCCGGACCCGCTGGAACGGGTTCTCCGGGCTGTTCGCGAGCTGACGCCAGCGTGTGTATGCCGTGGGGAGTGCCTCGATGATGGTCGGCCGATACCGCCCGAACATCCGGGCGGCCGCCGAGTCCGTGCTCAGGATCACCAGCTCGCGAGGCGCGAGGCAAAGGGCCGACGCGGTCCAGCAGAAGGTCCGGCCATGCGCGTACGAACTGGCGTTGCCCACGACGTCGTCACGCCGGGTACCGATGACGGGCCAACGGCTTGCTTCCGGTCGTGCGAGTCTGTCGATGATCGTGCGAGTCGTGTGGACAACCAGCTTCGGTGTGCCAGTGGTCCCTGAGGTGTGACAGATGACCAGCGGTTCGTCGTCGTGCCTCCGATGGGGCTCTGGTGGTGCCGCGGCCGCGAATTCGTCGATCCGCAGCACCCGGCGGGCGCGCGGGGACGGCCGATCGGTGACCAGCAGGGCGGCATCGAGCCGTTTGACCAGGAGGTCCAGTGTGTCGTCCGGTAGATGGCCGGACAGTTTCGCCGGTACCGCGCCAATTCGCACCGCGGCGCAGGCCAGCAGGTCGTAATCCCAGTGGTTGCGCTTGGCGATGGCGACCCGGTCCCCGGGGCGGACTCCTGCCTCGTGCAGCCAGCCCGCCGCATCGCGGACCAGCCCGGCGAGCTGGCCGACGGTGAAATCGATCCCGCGGTCCGGCGCGATGTCGAACGGCCGGTCGAGGCGAACGATCGTCCGGACAGCCGTGCATTCGTCGAACAGGGTTCCCATGTCATGTGGTTTCATCGGGGCCTTCCCCCGGCCAGGCGCCCGGCCGCCCGGACACCGGAGCGGACCGCCGCCTCGCTGCAGGGACTCAGGAACACCCAGTCCCCTGCGTAGTCGACAGCGCCCCTCCCCAGCCCTGCTTCGAAGGAGGCACGCAAGGCGAGGGCGCGACGCGTCGCCTCTGGCGACGCGTACTGAACCCGCCGGACTATCGCACGCCGTGTCGCCGCGCGCAGGCCGGGCACGAGCGGTTCGGCTGCGTCCAGCAGACGTGCTGAAACCTCTTCATCGGAAGCGGTCATCAAGTCCGGCACCACGGCCGGATGCGCCATCAGTGTGACCAGGCCCCGGCCGTCCGGCGCACGGCCGGGGTTCTTGAGATGGTCGAAGATGATCGTCGCCACGACGCCGTTCTCCGCTATCGGCACCACCACGGCGTAGTCTGGACCGCCGAGCGGACGGTCCAGGAGCAGGTGTGCCTTGACCACCGGGGTGAACGAGCACGCGGCGAGGAACTCCGATCCGTGCCGCGGGTGCAGCCCGGCCGCGATGGGTGCGGGCACGGCCAAGACCACCGTGTTGGCGCTGATGTCACGCGTGGCGCCGATGATCCGCACCGAGGAGCCGTCGTCCACGATCTGCTCGACCCGGAATCCCGTGCTCACGTCCACATGGGAAGCGAGGGCGCGGGCGAAGGTGTCCATGCCGTCGTTGTAAGCGCGCCAAGTCCGTGGCGGCCCGACCGACGTGAGCAAGGCGAGCAGAGGCGCAGCCGTCGAACGCTCCGGGTTCCAGCCGAAGAACCCCGAGACGACCGGCTCCAGCAGATAGGTCAGCAGATCCGGATGGTAGTGGTCGGCGTACTCCGAGACGGTGCGGTTGCCCAGCCACGAGGTCTCCGGGCAGGCGAGGTCGAACTCTCCCCGCATCGCCAGCGCGCTGTCCATCCGTGCCCGCACCGGCAACCCGGCGCCGGTGAGCAACCCTCGTAGCTCGGCGACGCCGGATCGGGGGCCGCCGCGCCACATCGCGATGCCGCGTCCGATCCTGGGCACCGCCTGACGGCCGATACCCAGCTCGGCCAGGAGTTTCCATGTCTCCCGGTAACCCCGCTCGGCGAGTTGCTCCGCGCAGGTGTCGATCAGATAACCGTCCTCGCGCAAGGTCGTCATCCGGCCGCCGACCACGTCCGCCGCCTCGAAGACCCTCACCTCGCGCCCGGTCTCGGCCAACCGGTACGCGGCGGTGAGCCCGGCGATCCCCGCGCCCACGACGGCGACGTCCACATCGGTCACGCGATCACCACCAGATTCACCAAGGCCAGCGTCAGCACGGTGAGCCGGTGGATCTTGATGCCGAGCATCCGTGCCGACAGGATGTCTCCCCGCCCGAACCCGACCCATACCTGCCGGGCCCGGGACACGATCGTCGGAAGCAGTGCGAGCGGGAACCACCAAGGCCCGCCGAGCGCTGGAACGCCGAGGATCAGGGCGAATTCGGCTGCTGACACGGCGATCACGAAGATCGTGTTGCCACGCGGTGACGTCAGTGCCGCGACCGTCGGCCTCCCGACCCGCCGATCGCCCTCGACGTCGTTGGTGTTGGAGTAGACGCCGAACAGCAGCGGCCCGAGTCCGAACAGCAGTGCTTGCGTGAGCGCGAACCCGGTGAACTCACCGGTCGCCAGACCGTAGGGGGCCAGGACAAGCGCCCACCCGAGCGCCGCGATGAAGAACTCCTGGAGACCGTGGTAGCTGAGTTTCAGACCCCAGGAGTACTGCAACGAAAAGAAGTAGGTGACCGCGATGAGCCCCATTGTCCACACTGGACGGTGTGGTGCCAGCAGAACGGCGGCGCCCCAGAGCGCCGCGCCGGCGGCCGCGGTCAGCCACGCGAACCGCAGCACCTGTTCTTCGTCGAGGGTTCCCGCGACCAGTGGCTTGCGATAGCGCTTGCGTTTGGCGTCGTCCGGCGAATAGTTCGTGATGTCACTGCCGTCGCGGTAGCCCGTGAGGTCGTCCAGCGCGACCATCGCCGCGATCACGAAAACCTCACCGAGCAGGAACACCCCGACGGAGGCGAGGGCACTCGAATCGAACCGGGCTGCCGGCGCGAGCAGCGTCCACACCACGACCACGCCGAGGTAGTAGTCGACGATGTCGAGCTTCGCGAGCCGGAAGTACGCCTTGCCGCGAGCGACGGCGTGGGTCGTCATCGCGAGCCGTCCAGCGCGATCAGCGCGGCGAACGAGCGGTCTCCGCCGTAGCGCAGCTCATGCCGTTCGATCAGCCTGGCACCGGGAAGCAGGTCCAAGTAGTCCCCCAGGTTCCGTAACGCCGAGAATCTGCCGACGGGAATGTCCGCCTCCTCGTATTCGACGAGGACGAGATGCCGCGCGGCCGCGGCGATGGCCTGACAAGCCGCGGAAATCTCGTCGTCGTCCAGGATGTGCATCAGCACCCAGACACAGACGGCCACGTCGAATCGCTTGTCCTTCCACGGAAGTCGCTGAACCTTCGCCAGCATGAAGTCCACGGTGGACAGATGAGCGCAGTTGTCCCTGGCGAGGTCGAGCATGCGCGGAGTCATGTCGATCGCGGTCACCGCCCGCGCCTGCCCCGCGATCGACGACGTGAGCCTGCCCATCCCGCACCCGATCTCCAGTGCGCTGTCGACCTCGCCGAGCGAGCGCAGGAAAGTCGTGACGAGCTGAATGGTCCGGGCGGTCGTCTCGGCCGCGAGGTCGGCCGGCTGCGACGCCCGCATGACCCTGGCCAATCCGGAGCGTGTGGCGCGACTGCGCCACTCTTCGGCGATTTCGCTCGGCGCCGGTGTCCGGGTAACTTGCCGCATCACAACTCCTTCGCGAATTCGCACACCGCGTCGGCGATGTGTTCCACCTGCTGATCGGTCAGCTGGGGGTAGATCGGGATGGCGAGCGACCGCCGCGCGGCGAGATCCGCGCCCGGCCAGGCCCCATCCGGCCGGACGTACGAGGTGAAGGCCGGTTGCCGGGGCAGCGCGTCCCGGTAGTAGACGTGGGAACCGATGCCTCGCGTCGCGAGATGGTCGCGGAGTTCTTCCCGCCGCTCGACAAGTAGCGAATAGACGTAGTAGCAGCGTCCGTCACGAGTGGCAGGCGGCGGCTCCACACCACATCCGGCGAGATCGCCGAACCGCCCGGTGTAGTACTCGCCGATCCGGGCACGCCGGGCGAGCCGCTCGGGGAAGGTCGGGAGCCGGTGCAACTGGAACGCCGCCATGATCTCGTCGAACCGGCTGTTGTAACCGACCTGGTGGTACAGGAAGCGATTCTCGCCGTCCTGGCCGTGATTGCGCAGCATCCGCACCGTCGCCCCGAGGTCGAGATCGCCGGTGACGACCATGCCGCCCTCCCCCGGCATCCCGAACGTCTTGACCTGGACGAACGAGTACACCCCCGCGTCGCCCCACATCCCGGCGGGTGTGCCGGCCAGCGATCCCCCCTGCGCGACCGCGGAGTCCTCCAGCAGCCGCACGCCCGCGCTCGTCGCGATCCGGCGTAACGCCGGCATGTCCGCCATGACCGAGAACATGTGCGCCGGCATGATCACCTTCGTCCGGGGGGTGATCAGCCGCGCGACCGCGGCGGTGTCGACGACCATGGTCCGGGGATCGACGTCGGCGAACACCGGTGTCGCGCCGAGCAGGGCCGGTGCCGACGCGAGCGGAGCGCAGCCGAAAGCGGGAACGATCACTTCGTCGCCGACGCCGACGTCCATCGCCCGCAACACCAGTGTCAGCGCAGAAGTGCCGCTCCCACAGGCAATCGCGTCCGCGGCACCGACCGAATCACGGATCGCCGCCTCGAATTCCGCGGTGCGCTCGCCGAGGATGAATTTCTGTTCCGGAGCACATCCGACCCGCTCCACGATGTCGAGCAACACGTCCCTGTCGGCGTCGAAGAGATCTTCGGGGAAAAACGGTAGCGTCATGCTTTCCGTCCACAATAGAACTTCCGAATGGACGCACAGACCTGGTCGACATCACCTGTCGTCATATCCGGATACAGTGGCAGCGCCAGCGTGTACCGGCACGCGTTCTCCGCGTTCGGAAAGTCGCCGACGCGATGGCCGTGCCCGGCGAAACAAGGCTGAAGATGGAGTGGCACCGGGTAATAGATCTCGGTTTGCACACCGTTTGCCGACAGGTGAGCCGCCAGATCGTCCCGAGAGTCGACCTCGATCACGTAGACGTAGAACACGCTGTCCGGCCGGGGTACCGGCGTCTTGCGCACCCCCGGGACGCCGGACAAGGACTCCGTGTACCGGGCGGCCAAGCTCGAGCGTCGGACGATGTCCTCGTCCAGCCTGGTGAGCTTCGCGAGCAGGACGGCGGCCTGGATGTCGTCCATCTTGCTGTTCACGCCCGGCAGGCTCGTGGTGGTGGCGATGGCGGGGAAGTTCCCGATCGTGTCGCCGAGCCTGCCGTGATGGCGCAGTGCGTCGGCGGTCCGGGCGACGCGGGGGTCGTCGGTGAGGACGGCACCCGCGTCACCGACCGCCCCCAGTGTCTTGGTCGGGAAGAAGGACAGCACCCCGCCCGCGCCGAACAGACCGGCGTGTGTGCCACGGTGCCGCATGCCGATGGCCTCAGCACTGTCCTCGACGACCGTGAGGCCGAGCCGCCGCGACTCGGCGAGCACGCCGTCGATGTCGGCGAGCCGGCTGAACAGATGCGTCGGCATGACGAAGCGGGTCCGTTCCCCGGCGACCGCCTCCATCCCGCCGGGGTCGATGCCGTAGCTGTCCTGCTCGATGTCGGCGAAGACCGGCCGCCCACCCGCGAGCACGACCGAGGTCGCCGTCGCTCCGAACGAGAAGGCGGGAACGATGACCTCGTCGCCCTGTCCCAAGCCCGCCGCGCGGAGCAAGAGCACCAGCGCGTCCGTTCCGCTGTTGACCCCGACGACGTACCTCGCACCGGTGTACGCGGCGAGCGCGGTCTCCAACTCCGCCACTTTGTTCCCATGCGAAAATTTTCCATTTTCCATCACGTCGAGAATATGCCGGTTGATGGCCGGCCACAGTTGCCCGAAAGTCCTGGATTGATTGTAAAAAGAGACAGCCAGTGTCCCCACCTCCCGCGCATTGAGAACCGGCTACCGACCCTAGAGCAGGCAATCCGCCCCCTCTACAGGTTCGCCCTTCCTGGTCAAATCCGGCCGTCGGGTATTGACACTCGAACTCCATGCTGCCAGTTTTACCTTGAATTTCTCAGGCAGAAACTCGAGGAGCAAGCTCACCCGTGCGTTCACTCGTCGTGGGACTCGGCCGGGCAGGCGCGGGTCTGCACCTCCCGGTCTTGGCCAAACTTCGCAGCAGCACCCCGCACCTCTTCGGTGACGAGCCCATCTCGGCGTGCGACACGCGTCAGGGCGTCACAGACCGGCCTGGGCTCGTCATCGCGCCGACCATCGACGAAGCGGCCGCCGGACTCGATCCCGCCCACACTGTCGCGCATGTCTGCACCCCGCCGACCGAACACTTCCCGGTCCTGTCCGAGCTCGCGGAACTGGGCTTCCGCAAGCTGATCGTGGAAAAGCCGCTCGCCGCGGACATCGACGATCTCGCCCGCATCATCCGCCTGCGCCGTAAGCACAAACTGCATGTCGAGGTCGTCGAGCCGTGGCTGACCAGCACCCTCACCTGGCGGTTGGTCGAGCTGATCCGCAGTGGCCGGTTCGGGACCCCGAGGACGATCGACGTCGTGCAGAACAAGCCGCGATTCCGCCGTTCGCTGATGGTGCCAGGGCATCCGACCGCCTTCGACGTCGAACTACCGCACGGTGTCGCGCTCGCCGTGCGACTCGCGGGCGCGGCGCGGGTCACCCACGCGTCCGGGACCGATCTCGAGATGGGCGGCAACTTCGGCGCGCGAATGGGCGGCGCCACCATCGGCCTCCGGCACAACACCGGAATCCACACGGAGATCCGCTCGGATCTGACATCTCCGGTGCGCGAACGAAGAGTCACCGTCGAATTCGAAAAGGGCAGTGCGGTCGGGCACTTCGCGGTCAGCGGGGACGATCACCACTCCCAGCTGACCCTGCGTTCGGACGGCCCGTCCGATCACGTGGTGCTGCGCGACGACGCCATGACGGAATGGATGTACCAGGCGTACCAGAAGTTTCAGGCAGGTGGGGAACAGACGCTGGGCTTCACGTTCGCCACCGAGGTGGTGCAGCTGCTGTCCGTGGCCAAGAACATCTGCGCGGAGCCGGTCACCCGCCCGGACCCGGAAGCGGCGGCGACGCATGTCGAGTGAACCAGTGCTCGCCGGCCTGACCGACGAGGCGGCACACGACATCGACGGGCAGATTTCGGTGCTCACGGACCTGGGGTGGCCTGCGATCGAGTTGCGCACCATCGACAAGGTCGCCATCGCCGATATCACGGACGAACAGTTCTCTTCTGTGTCAGCCGCGCTGTTCGACAACGGTTTGCGCGTGGTCTGCCTGGCCTCCCGCATCGGCGGCTGGTCCCGGCCGATCACCACCCCGTTCCGCGACGACCTCGACGAACTCGACGTGCTCGCCAAGCGGGCCCGCCTCCTAGGCACGCGTTACGTCAGGATCATGTCCTATCCCAACGACGGCCTGGCCGAGTTCGACTGGCGCGCCCACGCGATCGCCAGGGTCGGCGCGCTCACCGATCGAGCAGAGCGGCATGGTGTGACCCTGCTGCACGAGAACTGCTCCGGCTGGGCGGGCACGAAAGCCGAACGAATGCTGGACCTGCTCGATGAGATCTCAAGCCCCGCGTTGAAGCTGCTTTTCGACACCGGGAACGGGGTCGTCCATGGCTACGACGGCTACGACCTGCTCGCCGACATCGTCGACCACGTCGAGCACGTGCACGTCAAAGACGCCGACGGATGCGGCTACACCGTCCCAGGCGAGGGCTCGGCACGAGTCATGGAGTGTGTAGAACTGTTACAAGCCAACGGGTACAGTGGCGCCTGGTCTCTGGAACCGCATCTCGCGGTCGCCCCACACGAATCCGGCGGGCTGGCAGCGGACGCCGTCGCTCAGTTCCGCACGGCCGGCAAGGCGATGACCGAGTTGCTCCGGTGATCCCGCCTGACCGGGATCTGCTCCTTCGGCTGCTCGATCTTCCGACAGCCGGCCCCCTCGAGACCACCGACGAGGTCCAGCTGTGGGAGGCGATGCGGCTCTACGCCGCCGCGGCGACCGAAATCGGCTTCGACATCGCGTACTTCGACTCCCCGGACCCGTCCCTACTGGATCGTCCCGGCGTACCCGCCGTGGTTCGCCACGTCGAGCCGGAGTTTCTCTTCTGTCAGCCGAGCCTCGTGCTCCGCATCGGTCCGGCCTCCCCCGCGGTGATGTTCAACGTGCACCTCGACACAGTCGCTCCCTTCGAATCCGCATGGTTCGACGGGACCGCTTTCGTCGGCCGGGGCGCGATCGACGCCAAGGGGCCGGCGGTGGCCCTGCTGGCGGGTCTCCGTGCCGCGATCGCGGCGGATCCGGCGGTCGGCCGGGACGCCGGTGTGATCGTACAGGCCGTCTCCGGAGAGGAGGGCGGTGCGATGGGCACTTTCGGCACACGTCCGCTGGTGGAGGCGGGTTTCCACGGCGAGCTCAACATCTTCTGCGAACCTACTGGACTCCGGTACCTGCCGAGATGCTCGGCCTCTATGACCGCGTGTGTCCGGGTGGACGGCGACGACGCGATCGATGACGAGGCCCATCGAGGGCACAACGCATCGGTACTGCTGGGCTTCCTCGCGCAGCACCTCGCGCTCGACCTGGCCCCGCGCGGTCAGGTCTGCGTCGCGGGCCTGCACACCGGAACCATGCACAACCGCGTCTACGGCCAAGGCGAGCTTCTGCTCAACATTCCCTACGACAGCCAGGAATCCGCAGCGAAGATGACTGCGGCGCTGGAAAGTGGTCTCAGCACCGGACTCGGCGAATTCCGCAGGCGATTCCAGGACTCGCCCGGCTTCCACCGCACCGCGATGGAGGCCGCCGAGATCACCGGTCTGCACTGGCGAAAACGCGACCTCCCGGTCCTTCCGCGCCAAGAGATTCCCCTTCTGGACGGGCTCGTTCCACGCTGGCCTGACGACGAACCCGGCTTCACCTGCGACGCCCTTTGGCTCGCCGATGTCCCTGGCACCCGGACAGCCGTTCTCGGCCCCGGCTCCCTGGGCGCCAACAACGCCCACTCGGCCGGTGAGTACGCCGACGTCGACGAACTCGATCAGTTCAGCGCCCTCGTGCGCGACATCGTCGTGCGCTTCAGCCGGAGCGGAGGAGCATGACCGTCGTACCGTACGCGACCTTGCTGTCCAAGGTCGTCGAGATCTTCACCGGCCGAGGCGTCCCCGAGGATCGCGCGACGGTCGCCGCCGAGGCCTTGTGTCACGGAGACCTGACCGGGGTGACCTCTCACGGTCTGGTCAACCTGTCACGCCTGTACCTGCCGCTGCTCGACCAAGGCCGGACGGATCCACGAGCGGATATGGTCGTCCAGACCGACCTCGGCGCCTGTGTCCTGGCCGACGCCCGGCGGACGCTCGGCCTGTGGTCGGCTTCCCAGGCCATGGAACTGGCGTGCGCACGGGCTTCCCGGCACGGCATCGGCCTGGTGTCACTGCGCGGGGCCACCCATATCGGCTGTGCCGGCCACCACGCCGCGCGGGCGGTCGCGCACGGCATGATCGGTTTGATCGCCTCGAACTGCGGCGGGCAGCGTATCGCTCCTCCGCCGGGTGCCACGGCCGCGATGCTCGGCACGAACCCGCTCGCGCTCGCCTGTCCCGCCGGTGAAGGCCATCCGTTCGTGCTCGACATGAGCACCACGGTCGTCCCGACCGGACGGGTGCGGGCCGCCGCCCGCGAGGGCAGGCCGATCCCGCCGGGCTGGCTGGCAGGCCAGGACGGCTCGCCCGTGACCGACGCCGCCGCGCTCGACCGGGGAGACGCTCGTCTGCTTTGGCTGGGCGGTGATCCGGAAACGGGCGCGTACAAGGGGTTCGGCCTTGGTCTGCTGGTCGAGGTGCTCGCCGCGCTGGTTCCCGGCGCCGCGCTCGGCGCCTTGTCCACCGACGGGAATCGCGACGACGACATCGGGGTCATGGCCCTGGCGATCGCTCCGGACCTCCTCCGGACCGGCTTCGCGGCGGACGCGACCGCGCTGTTCGCGAAGGTGCTCGGCTGGCCGGCCCTGGATCCCGCGGCGCCGGTCGTCTACCCGGGCTGGCACGAGGGTGAACGCGCGGCCCGGTTCCGTGCGCATGGGGTGCCGGTTCCGGATGCGGTGTACGAAGAACTCTGCACGGCCAAGGAAAGGATCGGCCGATGATCCGGGTAGGTGTCGTCGGGCTGGGCGTCATCTCGCGGTTCTATCTCGACGCGATCGAACACTCACGGGAATTCGCGCTGGCCGCCGTCTGCGACCTCGATCCCGCGGCGCTGTCCGGTGTCGCCGCTCCCGGGTACCGCGATCATCGGGCGATGCTCGCCGACGGCGGCCTCGACGCGGTGATCGTGACCACGCCCAACGACATCCACGCCAGGGTGAGCCGGGATGTCCTCGATGCCGGATTGCCGGTCTGCGTCGAGAAGCCTCTCGCCACCAAGCACGTCGATGGCGAGACGCTCGTCGAACTGGCCGCGGCGCGGGGTGTCGCTTTGTTCACCGCGTTCCACCGCAGGTACAACCGCAACGTCCGCGAACTGTACGACAAACTCGTGGAGGCGGCACCGATCACCTCGATGACCGTGCGGTACTGGGAAAAGATCGAAGAGCACGCCGGTGCCGACATCTGGTACCTCGACGCGGCACGCTGCGGTGGCGGTTGCGTGGCGGACAACGGGCCGAACGCACTCGACCTCGTCCACCTGTTCGTCGGCCCGGTGGCACTACGCGACGTCCGGATCACTCGTGACACCGACGGTGTCGATCGGCGGGCGACGCTCGAACTCGACCGCGCGACCGTGGACCTCGACTGGTCGTTTCCCGGTGAGGTCAAGGACATCGAGGTCTGTCTGGGGGACGGTAGCTTCCTCCGCGCCGATCTGCTGGCCGGTTACCCGAAGTTCAAGGAGTCGCTCTGGCACGAATACGCCGAACTGCTCCGTGACTTCGCGAGAGCTGTACGCCAGGGCGGGTCCTGGCGCGACCCCGGCCTCACGACCTTGTCCTTGGTGAACGAGTGCTACCGGAGAGAAAACGATGCGTGAGAATGGGCCGAAACGTGAGGTCACCGCGAGAACGGTGAAGGTGCTGGTGCATCACCGCGAAGACCGCGGGATGAGCCTGGAACCGTTCGCCAGCCGTTGTGTCCGCGCCGGCGAGGTGCACGAACTCGTCACGACGACCCAAGGCGACACCACGTCCGGATCGCGGATCGACAAGGTCGGATTCCTCGGCTTCGTCGAGATCGACTGTGCCGGGGTGATCGACCGGGGCGACGAGGTGTGGATCGGCACCAAACTGATCGGCACCGTACTCGGCTTCGACAGCTGCCATTTTCCCAACCACTACAACGTGCTCATCCATGCCAAGCGGACGATCAGCGGCGAGGACATCAGCCTGAAGCCGGAAAAAGAGGTCCGGTTCCGCGGCCAGTGGTGAGCGGCTCCTGGGAACGAGGGCCGCCCACCACCCGGACCACCGTCAGTTGCCCAACAGCGGTACGTCGATCTTCCCCGAGTGGTAATCACGTACCGCCTGCACGAGCTCGTTGACGGTGAGCTTGCCGTTACCGTTCGCATCGATGTCGCTGAACGCCTTCTTCGCGGCCGAGCGCTCGACGCCGATGGCGTCGAGCCACTTGGCGAACTCGGATGGGTTCACCTCGCCATCTCCGTCGGTGTCGCACAGGCCGACGATCGCCGCGATGGTCGGCCGCACCACCTTGTCGAATCCCGCATCGCCCCCCTGGAAGACCTGCGTTTCGAGTACGTTGATGAATTGCTCCTCGTCCAGCGAGCCACTTGGGCCGACTCCTGCCTTGCTTGCCAAGTATTCGAACATTGCCTCGAACGCGCTTCGCACAGCGCGGGCCTGGGGCGAGGCCGGGTCCTCCTCGAAAGCGGTGATGATCCGGCTGGCTTCCGCCACGAGGTCGGACTTTTCGATCGTGCCGTTGCCGTTGACGTCCCACTTCTCGAAGCGCTTCTTGGCCCTGTCGTTCTTGACCGCCGTGGTCATCCTGCACACTCCTTTTCGCGAAATTTCGGAAGAATTGCGGTACGAGTCCGCCGGTCTCATCGCGGCGGAACGGTCAAAGCCGGACGACCTCCTCTCCGGGAACCTGCCCAGTCACGTCGAAGAGCAGCTTGGCCGCCGCAGTCAGCCGCCCGGGTTCGTAGGCGCGGTGCGCCACCAGGAGCACCGCGATGTCCGCGGTGTCCAAGGCCTCGTCGAGGTCGTCCACCGGCGGCCCCAGTCCAGGTACCGGAGAAGCCATCGGATCGTGGTACGACAACTCGGCACCCAGCTCGCGCAGCCGGACGGCGACCTGGATCGCGGCGGACTCGCGCGTGTCGGGCACACCCGGCTTGTACGCGACGCCGAGCAGCAGCACCTTCGCACCCCGCACGGGCTTCCCGTGCCGGGCGAGTAGCCGCTTCACCCTGTCGACCACGTGAAACGGCATCCGGTCGTTCACCTGCCGCGCCGCGTGCACCACGCCGAGCAGCGTGCCCTCACGCTCGGCCTTGTCCAGCAGGTACTTGGGGTCGACGGGGATACAGTGGCCGCCGACACCCGGCCCTGGCAGAAAGGCCATGAAGCCGAACGGCTTGGTCGAGGCGCACCGCACCACGTCCCAGACGTCGATACCGATCCGATGGCAGAACATCGCGATCTCGTTGATCAGCGCGATGTTCACGTAGCGGAAGGTGTTCTCCAGCAACTTGGCCATCTCGGCCTCCCGAGTGCCCTTGGCCATCACCACGGTGTCGGCGATGCGCCCGTAGAACGCGGCGCAATGCTTGGCGCACAACGGTGTGTGCCCGCTGACGACCTTCGGTGTGTTGCGGAGGCCGAATCGGGGATTGCCCGGGTCGACCCGTTCGGGCGAGTAACCGAGCGGGAAGTCCTCACCCGCCGTCAGCCCGTACCTTTCCAGGATCGGCCGGACGACTTCGTCAGTGGTGCCGGGAAAACTCGTCGACTCCAGCACCACCAGCGTGCCGGGGCGCAGCTTTTCGGCGACGGTTTCCGCCGCCGAACGCACGGCTCCGAGATCCGGCCTGCCCTCCGCGGTCAACCCGGTCGGCAGGCACAGCACGATCGTGTCCGCGTTCGCGAGCACCTCGGGATCGGCCGTCACCCGGAAGCCTCGTGCCCGCATGGCTCGCAACCGGTCGTCGGACACGTCGGGCACATGCGAACGGCCCCCGGCCACTGCGGCTGTGACCAGCGGCGAGGTGTCGTACCCGACGACCGACATGCCCGCCGCGCTCGCGGCTTCCGCCAACGGCAGGCCTACGTAGCCGACTCCGACGACGACAAGGTCGATAGACACTGGGTGTCCCTTTTCGGTTTCGTTCTCGCTCGGGGCGATCAACGGCGGATCGAGAACGCGCCGCTGCCCGGCTGAACATGGGAGCCGTAACCTGGCCTGACCGTCAGGCCGGGTGTCAGACAGAGCGGATCCCCGTGCACGACCACGTCTGACGAGGTCTGATTGGCCAGCACGTGCGCGGTGATCGAAAGTTTTTTGCATCCCACGGGATTCCGGTAGGTGTCCAGCTGCGTGAACTCGGTCGAGAAGACCACCACCTCTCCCGCCGAGGCCTGGGCAGGCGGGTTCGGCACGATCATCAGCGCACCCGCCGATGCCGCGCTCACCGCTGCGGCGACAAAACGGTTCATCGATTCCTCCCCGTTCATGATCACTTCGTTCTGTACGCTAACAGTCACGTTCGGTGCACCAGGCGGATCGGAAGGACGTCACGCTCGCAGGTTGCGGTCGCCCGAAGGCGGTCATCCGGATGGCGGCTACGAGCGTTCAGCGCGTGATACCCGCGCGGCCACCGTTCACCCGCACGGTTCATTGACGCGCAGGGGGAATGAGGATCCGTACGGGCGGTGAGCCGACCAGCGGGGTGTCCGACCCGGTTTCACCAGGCCGTGAGAGGCTGCCGGCAGGGTACTTGGGAGGACAAGTGCGGGCTTCCAAGTACCTCGATGGTCTTCTAGTGTCGCGTGATCCTGCTTGCTTGACGTTGGGTTTCGTTCCACAGACGGTGATCTCGCGTGATCAGGCGGCGGTTACGCGTGATCAGATGGAGATCTCGCGTGATCAGACGGACGACACCCGGCGGAATCCGGCTGCGGGTGTGTCCTCCGTCCAATCACGCGAGATCGCCGCCTGATCACGCGAGATCTCCGTCCAGTCACGGGTAAGACCTGCAGGATCACGCGACACTAGGTGGTGTTGGCTACAGCAATGGGCACGGAGCAACGGTCACTGGAGATCATCAGGGAAGCGGCTTGAGCGATTCTCGAACCGGCCCTCTCGGACGGGTCGTCGGCGATCGATCCGGATCTCAGGGCGTGGACGCCGGAGGTCGCCCGGGACCTCCACGTCCGCATCGTCCGTCCCTCGGACGCAGGCACCGGATCCTTTCGGGAAAAGTTGAAGGTACGGTTGCGCGGCACGTCGCGAGCCACCCATCTCCTGGCCGCGGAACTGATGTACCTGCACGTTTTGCCGCTCACCGACGTCCGGCCGGCGGTCAAAGTCAGGCACACCGCTGTCGAGATCATCGAGTACCCCATCGATCTGAGCACGGCACCATCAGCGGTTCTCGACCAGATCGACAAACTCGCGGCGACCGCTTGGGAAGCAAGGGACGTCTCGATCAGGACGGTTCCATCCGCGAGTACCGGCTGAGCCAGCCTGTCGCACGATAGTCGCCGCGCCAGGTGAAGACGGCCACCTGCGTGTCGTCGTCGCTGATCGGAACCGACGCATTTCCTTGCGACAGGAGAACCCGAGAAAACCGCCTGCCCGACCAAGCCACGACGACACTCGCATCCGGTGCCGAGACCGCGATCAGCTCCTCACTTCTCTCAAGGACGACGCCGGTCGCACGTTCCCTCAACAAGGCTCGATAAGCCTCGTCCTCGAGACGGCATTGGCTCGGAACGCCCCTGGCCGACCAGTCCGGGCCAGTGATATCGCGTCCTCTCGCGGCGTTCCAGAGGCCGGGAACAAGGTCTTCAGCGTGCGCGGAAGTGGCCATCTGCTCGCACATCCACAGCAGCCGGCCGGCGCCACGGGGCGGCCGGCATCGTCGCCATTTCACGCGGCGGCTCAGGTCCGCGGCGACGACCGCGCTCCAGGGGTGGACGGTCCCGAGCTGCCCCTGGCAACCGATCCAATGGAGATACCGGGGCGCGTCCTCCAACACGGGATACAGGGCCTGATAGGGGATCCCGGCGATCGTCTTGGCGCCACGACGGAATGCTTCCGGGGTACTCGCGACGAGACCGAGTGCGACCCTGGCAAGGTCGCCCCGTTGATAGACGCCGGAGCCATCCGGATGAAGCAATCGGTTGACCACGACCTTGAGTTCTTCGTTGATCGCGCTTTGCGCGAGCTTGGGTACCAGTCCCGCGATCAGGTCGATGACCGTGCGTTCCGCTTCATCCGGCGAATCCGGCAAGGCGCTCTCAGCGAGACCCACCCGGATCTCATGTCCCACCACCGCGGGCACCATGAGCCGCGCCGTGACCTTTCCCAAGTCCGTCGGCGCGAGCACGAACTCACCATCGGCCGCCTCGGATCCGCTGATGAACTGACCTTCGACGAGGAACCGGACGGCCTCACGCAGGGGTTGCAGGCTACGGCTGCCCTGATGGCACGCCAAGGTGCCGACCCACCAGTCCTCAGCCTCCCGTAGTGACCGGATCCGCCGCTGGACCACCTCAGCGAGAACATGATCCGGCAGGCAGGCTTCGATGCGGGAGCGCACGGTGTTCCCGGCGACGAGTTTGGCCTGCCAGCGCTGCCGCTCTTGTTCGGTGACGATCAAGAAAGCCCAACCATCGCGCTCCCCGTGCCCGACACGGCCGGCTCGGCCGAACATCTGCTGGACGGTCGCCACGTCGATCGGATTCATTCCGACCTCGGTGTCCTGCACGATGACCGCTCGCGCCGGAAGGTTCACTCCGGCGGCGACCGTCGACGTGGCGACGAGCACGTCGATGTCACGAGCGCGGAACGCCTTCTCCGCCTCCCGTTTGTGATCCCATCCCTTGTAGTGGATGCCTATCCGAGCCTCGCGACAAACTTCGTACAGCCGGTCGAGATCATCGGGGTGAACGCCATCGGTGCGCACCCCCCGCGAGCCGGCGATCACGAGGGCCGTGCGCCGGACGCCGCGCTTACTTCCGCAGAACACCAGCGCACTACCACCGTCTTGAGTGACCATCCCGGTGAGCGCGTTCGCCACCCGGATACGTGCGCTCTCGACCAGCGACCAGTCACGATGAGTGGCGATGACCGGCAATTGCCAGGTCAACGTGCTCGGCCGCCAGGACACCCTGACAAGCCGCGCTCCCAGCCACGCCGCGATCTCGTCGGCGTTGGCGACCGTGGCGGACAGCCCCACGATGCGCACCTGGTCGTTGCCACGCATCCTGGCAAGGAGTGCTTCCAGGACCGGCCCGCGTTCGGGGTCGCCCAGCAGATGGATCTCGTCGACGATCAGGCACGCGACTTCGGTGAGAGCCTCACGCAAGGACGACGCCCGGCACATCGCCTCGAATTTCTCCGTTGTCGCCACCCAGATGTCCGCTTCCCGGACACGTTCGACGTCGACGCTGTACTCGCCGGAAAGCCGCTCGACCCGGAGCCCCTCTCTACGCCAATGGTCGAGTTCGCGATCGAGTTCGTCCGTCAGTGATCGTTGCGGCACCAACCACGCGGCCTTGCGGCCTTCACCGAGCACGGCTCGAAGCGCCGCGACCATTCCGACCGCGGTTTTGCCCGCACCGGTGGGCGCGACCACGACGACGTGCGTCGAATCCCCCAAGATCGGGGGAACAGCTTCCGCTTGGGCGGGATTGAAGGAAGGGTACGGCAAATAGCGAAGCCAATCGCGGGGGACGAGTTCCTCCGTCGGTACCGAAAACGCGGTCTCAGAGGTTCCGGCGTGACTGTCCCAGAGCACTTTGAAGGCGTCCCGGGCGACAGCCGCTTCCGAGCCTGCGGTGGAGAACGGTTGCCGGCGCGCGGATCGCGCCAGGTAACACTCCGAAACCTGTGAGACTCGGTGGGTGACGATCTCGTCGTCCACCAGATAGCGCACCGCATGCCAGTCGACGCCATTCGCCGTCAGCTTGGCCCTGACATCATGGAATTCATCGGACGCGGGGAGGAGAACACGGACATCGGCACCGGCGGGAAAGGCCGGTAGGTCGGCTCGAGGGTCAGCGATCTTGAGCCAGTACTGCTCCGGCGAAGGCGAGGAGCACGTATCACCCGATCCGCTGTTTCCCGGCACACGTGGCACGTTAGCCGATCACCGCCGACCGTCGATGCCTGGGGCACGACCGATGGTTCGAACACCGGACCAGACGCCGCGAAGCAAGCCAATGACATGCTCATCCGGATGCTGAACGAGGTCAACGAGCGGCGACAGCCCAAAGCGAACGCAACGGTCCGTCAGCTATTTGAGCGCTTCATCGATCGGCGAGACGTCGAACGAACCACCCTCGCGCGGGAGGTTGAGCTCATCGACCTGCACGTCCTGTCGCCGATCGGCGACAAGAAGGCTGGCCCCATTAGCGGCGACACCCTGGACTCGTTCTTCACAGAACTTCGCCGGTGCCGGGTCCGCTGCAAGGAAAAGCGCTTCACCGACCATCGGACCCCGCGGCCGCACAAGTGCGATAAACGCTGTCGACCCCACTCGCGCAACGGGCTCGCGTCCGACACCATTCGAAAGATCTATTTCCTTCCATCCGGAGCATACAAGAAAGGGATTGCGCGGGAATGGTGGTTCGTTAATCCAATGGATCGCATCGAGCCACCGCCAGCTAAACCAGCGAAACCAAACCCGCCAACCGCGGGCGAAGCCGCCACGATCATCAATCGCGCATATAGGGACGATCCAGTCGACAAACGATACCAGCACATCACGATGTCCTGGCCTTTCCCCGACAGGCCAAGAACACCAAGAAGTAACCGAGAAGGAGTGATCGATTACTACCCTAGCCCTTACCTCCCCTGCCGACGAGTTCTCGTTGGATCTGTCGGCGATCGCCGACAGCGTGCCGCTGGCGAAGATGTCGTGCGACACCAGCGACAACTGCGGCGGCAAGACCTACGGATCCGCCTGCACCAGCCTTGGCGCCACACCCCTGTGACCGGCTCTGAGCGGAAAGCAGCGGGGCGCCGTTCCAGACCGCGCATCGTCGTTCGCACTCAAACCACTGGTGAAGGCCGTTCCCGCAGTCAAGTCCCGGCGCGGACCCCGCCGACGCAAACCCGGCAAACTGCACGCCGACAAGGCCTACGACCCGGCCGACCTGCGCCGCTGGGTCCGCGACCGCGGCATCAAGGTCCGCATCGCCCGCAAAGGCGTCGAATCCAACGACAAGCTTGGCAATCAACGATGGGTGATCGAACGAACAATGGCCTGGCTCACCGGACACCTGCGTCCGACCCTGCGCTACGAACGCAAAGCCACCCGCTTCATCGCCTTCCTCACCCTCGAAGCCGCCATCATCTGCTACAAGAAACTCGTGAAAACACCACGCGAGACGGGCTCTTAAGCTCCAATTGGAGAGCCACTGCCACCTGTAGCGAGTTCCGGCTGCCACCACCACGAGATTGCAGGAAAGTCCAGAGGGCCGTCAACCAGGTCAGCTGGGACCGCAGCAGACCGATGTCGCGCCGGCTCGTCAACAGTGAAAGCAAAATCTCCATTGCTGATCTTCCGGTACCGATTTGAGCGCATTCCCCATTCGAGATTTCCTACGATCCAGGATGCCAAGTCTTGTAAGTAATGCAAAGCCGGGGCGCTCGCGTTCGGCTGAATCTGATCGCGCAGTGTGACGAACCGGTGCATCAGTCGATCGCGCAGCCTCATTGCGACCATCAACGCTTCATCGAGTGAAATATTTCTCTCTTTCACGAGCACATCGATAACATTCTGACCCGACGGGGCTCGAGTTTTCTCTTTCTGGTAGGAGATGATATCGTTATCCCATCCGACTAGCAGGCAGGTCAATTCGCTGAGCGCACGGAACCCGGCCGACTCGACTTCAGAACCAGTAATCTCATAGCCCGATATGATATCCAGCATGGCGACATCGACCCCCATCGAAGTGTCGTAAATGCGCAGCAGCGTGTAGTCTTCCAGAGTCGGTATCGTCCTGCTGACACAGAGATGCGCGCGGTATACCTGGTCAAAGAAGTAGCCGCGCATTGCGCTCACCCACCGAGCCGTCTGCGTCGCGGAAGCACAGTTGCCCAGTCGCCTCCTTATGTCCCGCAGCGATTCGGCGACAGGGTCGTCGGCACGGCTGAACTCGGGGGCTTCGGCTACACGTAATAGAATCCGCAGTCGCGCAGCAAGCTCTCTCGGACGCGTGGCCTGATCTCCTTCCTCGATAACGCCGTCGTCAAATACGGCGAGCCACATCAAGAAGTCGGCGTAGATTTGAAGACGGTCAGCGATTGCTTGGGGAGCAGCCATCGCGGCCAGCATCCCCATTCTCCCTGTTGCGTAGCGCCGAGTCTCTGCGTCTTCACCAAAGTAACGCAGCAGCCATCGAACACTACTCTCATCGACGTCACGCCAGGCCGGATGTATTTTACACTGGATCGGGCAATAGAACTGCGGGATTTGCATCTGCGGGGTCAGCATGGTCCCTAACTCCTAGTCGACAGTCGAGTTATCTGATCGTATTGCCGATATACGTGCTATCGGCACCGATAGCACGCTCGATATTGCCTCGATGAAAGTCCGGCGCCACCTTCGAATACGTCCAATCGTAGCGCCTTTTCAAGCAGTAACCGACCTTTGCCGATCTGGTGATCCCGGCCCGCCTATCGGCGAACTACGTCATATCCGACGGATTTTTGACAGGAGTCCGTGCTCGGTCGCCATTGTCCGTGACCGCATGCGGTGTTTCCAACTCTCCATAATAGAATTTCCGCACCCAGCGCCGGTACTCCATGATCGGACCGTCCCCTTTGACCAACCGAGGCCGTGGCTGATGGATCTTATTCCGCCACACCGGGAAGTCCCTCGCGACATCCTTGCATTGCAGGACCAAAAACGCTCGGTCAATGAGCCTGGACAGTAGGCGCGGTGCTATTTGACCGAAGATGCGTTCCACACGCAACCCTATTCTGAGCTCAAGATGTGTAGGATCGATTGGAACCTGCACGGCCCACGCTCGGAGGTGTGTCCCCAGCTTGGGAATGACGACCCGGGCGGAGGCAAACCCCAAACCCTGTCCCTCCACCTCGACGCGAAAATTCGTCGCGGACCAGATTCCGAGGTTGGTTCGGGCTGCCGGCCTGGCGTCCCATGAGGCCTTGAACCACGTTTCAGTATCGGGTGCCTCGAATGAGAAACTATTCAGAATAGTCTTGTGGATAGGGCCGAAATGCCCTCTGTCCGCGATGTTTTCAAACACTTCTTGGGGATGGTCGCGCAGGGTGTAGGTCCGGCAGGTTCTCGGTTGGAGATGAGAAGGAACCGTGTCATGCACTTTCCAGTTCGAGGGATTTCCCTTTACGTCGTACCACACCAGGATAATTCCGTCAGCTTCGCATGATTCGACTAGGGTGAGCTTGAGATTCGGCGGCGGGGGCGTTCCATACCCTGTCCTGACGCAGGCGCCGGTGGAGTCGTAAGCGAAGTGGTGGAACGGGCACACGAGATTCTCATGGTCGACCGCGCCACCGTATCCAAGATGAGCGCCCAAGTGTGGACAATAGGGTCGAACAACACGCAATAATCCAGACCTGGTTCTGTATACGACAATGTCCTCGCCCGCCAGGCGGCGGCGTACGACTCGCCCTGGCGGTAGATCTGACGATAGGCAGACACCGTACCAGCCATTCGGGTACGCATTCGGGTATGGTAAACGCCTCGGATTGACCTGTTGCCCGGCGTGCGCGGCCAACTGATCCCGATTCTCACTAGTTCTTTCGCTCATGCTACGGCCTTCCTCATCTCGTCGGGCTATAGATCGGTACATCACTGACTGGGATGTGGTTCTTGGTTTCTTGCTGTAGGTGCGCTGGGTTACTGGTCTTCGTCGACCGTCAGCAGTGTCATTCCTAGAAGGCTGCGGTGTTTCCCCCGTTCGACTCCGGCGCAGTTGCCGCGTGGGGCGGCGAAGAGCACTCGTTTACCCATAGCGATATCCGTTCTAGGTGGTGCGGGTGGTGAGGAAGGTGACCAGGTCGTCCCAGTCCCGGCGCACCTCGGGCGGCAGGTCGAGCGCTCCGAGGGCGGTGCGGATGTGCGTGGTGTGGCGTTGGGCGTGGTGGCGGGTGAACTCGCCGGCGTTGGCGTGGTCCAAAGCGGCGATGGCCTCCGCGATGTCGCCGACGGTGAGGTTTCCGGGGGTGTCCAGGATCGCCGCCAGGGTCTGCGATGCCGCCCCCGGGGTGGAGAGGGTGGCGGTGATCGGGAGGGAGCGTTTGCGGGCTGCGATGTCGGCGCCGACCGGCTTCCCGGTGGCTGCGGAGTTGCCCCAGATACCCAGCCAGTCATCCACGGCCTGAAACGCCAGCCCGAGGTGTTCGCCGATGTCGGAGAGCGCGGTGGCGATGCCGTCATCGCCGCCGCCGAGCAGGGCGCCGACTCGGCAGGACGCGGCGATCAGCGCACCGGTTTTGCCGGTGGCCATGCGTTCCCAATCTGCGACCGTCACCGCGGAGCGGGTCCCGAGTGCCAGGTCTTCGGCCTGGCCCGCGCACAGGCAGACCACCGCCTCAGCCAGTGCCGCCGCGGCGGGCGGGTGATCGCCGAGCATGGAGATCGCCAGAGCCATTACGACGTCTCCGGCCAGGAGAGCGGTGTCGGTGCCGTAGACGGTCCAGGCCGTCGCCCGGCCGCGCCGTGTGCGGTCGCGGTCCATGATGTCGTCGTGCAGTAAGGAGAACTCGTGCACCAACTGCACCGCCCCCGCCCCCGCCACCACAGCCTCCGACGGCGAAGTACGCGCTGGTGTCTCGGTGGTGCGGGCGGACAGGAGCACCAGGGCAGGCCGCAGCATCTTCCCGCCCCCACCGGCGGTGACCGGTCGGCCGTGCTGGTCGGTGAGTCCGCAATGGTAGCCGGCCACCGCCGCGAGGTCGGGGTGCAGCGTGGCGATCGCCCGCCGCAACACGGGCAGACTCGTTTCGCGAGCCCGTTCCAGCGCGGCAGGGACAGCTGGGACGCCGGTCACGGTCGGGTTAGCCATGACGAGCAATTCGCGGGTGCGAGAGCCGTCGAATTCGAGGAGCATGATCGACTGCCGCCGACTCAGATACAGGTGGTCGTCCACGATCGGAACGCTCAACTCCGGCTGAGTAGCGATCCAGGCGCGGATGTGGGAGTTGGCCGTGGGCGTGGTAGCGGTCGCGGGTGCCCGTGGCGAGATCTGCCAGGACACGGCGCAGGTCTGTGCAGCGGCCGGTTTCATTCTCGTTGATCACCAGGCCGCAGGAGGTGCCTCCGCAATCCACCTGCAGCGTGCCCTCACCAACCTCTGCACCGTCCACCAAGCTACGGAGTTCACCGGTCAGATCGACCTTGTCCTCCGGATCGTCGACGGTGACGGTGCAGGGGGCGGACACCGCGATCAACGCACCCTGCGGCAACACCTCGCAGAAGGCCAACGCGATTCGCGTGCTCGAGGTGAGGGTCATGGCCGTCTCCCGTCGTCGGTGAAACCCTTGCAGCCACACCGAGCCAGGCCGATCGGTCCGCCTCCGCGCGGGTCGGGTAAGCCGTGCTCGGTATGTGCCACCGACATGGCCATTGGTGCCCTTCTTCAGCGAGTTGCAGTGCGTGTGTGATCAGCGTTTCGGGGATTTGTGTTCGGGGACGGTGTCGACCACCTTGCCGTGGACGAAAATTGATCCTTTGCCGTTGCCCGAGGCGACGCCGAGATCGGCGTCGTGGGCTTCGCCGGCCGTTAACCACACACCCCATGACCACCACCCGGAGAGGGACGTCCATACCGTCGAGGGCAGCCTGGACTTCGGCGGTCATCCGATAGACGTCGACCCGTGCGCGTCCGCAGGAGAGGCACGAGACGATGTCCAGCTTCCGCGCCCGCAACCCCAGCGCCTGCAGGATCGCGTCGTCGGCCCGGACCTCCTCGACCGGGTCCGCGGTCAGCGACACCCGGATCGTGTCCCCGATCCCCTCCGACAGCAGCGCCCAGAACGCGGTTGCGGACTTGATCACTCCCTGTGACGGCGGCCTCCGCCTCGGTCACCCCGAGGTGCAGCGGATATTCACACCGTTCGGCCAGTTGCCGATAGGCGTCGATCACCACCACAGGGGCATGATGCTTCACACTGATCTTGACGTCGTGGAAATCGTGGATGGCGAACAGCGACGCCTCCCACAACGCCGATTCCACCAACGCCCCCGCGCTCGCCTGCCCGTCATACTCGGCCAGGATCTTGGAATCGAGGCTGCCCGCGTTGACTCTGATCCGGATAGGCACCCCCGCATCCCGAGCCGCAGCAGCGATCTCACCTACCCGATCATCGAAAGGCTTGATATTCCCCGGGGTCACCCGCACCCCGGCACACCCGGCCTCGATCGCCGCGAACACATACCTGGGCTGGAAATGAATATCGGCGACCACCGGAATCGTCGACCTCGCCGCGATCGCCGACAGGGCGTCCGCATCATCCTGCGAGGGCGCCGCCACTCGCACGAGGTCGCATCCGGCGGCGGTCAACTCGGCGATTTGCTGCAGCGTGACGTCTGCATCGGAGGTGAGTGTGGTGGTCATCGACTGCACCGGGATGGGTGCACCACCCACCGGAAACGTCCCGACACACACCTGACGGTAAGCCTGGCGAGCCGAACCCACTGTCAGGGTTTTTGCCCTCATGCGCCGCGACCTCCGTCAATCAACTAACAATCCCAGCCCAAGCTATTGACAAAATGGAAGAGGCGACACTATCCCGAAAGGAACTCGACGTGACGCAGGAGTTCACGTGAGAGTCAATTTTCGATCTAGTCGCTACCCTGAGAGACTGTCCAACCCGACCATTGCGAGCAAGGCAGCGCCGTCGGCCTCATCATGCGCCATACGGCGGACGGTCCCGAACAGCGCGGGCGCAGATCGCTCCGTCAGCAGGGCGCGAAACTCCAAGCCCGGCGCCGTCCACGAGGGGCAGACTGACAATGGGAACCTTGGTCCGGAGCGAGCTTTTATCAGCCATTTATCCCTCTTGACCACAGTCATGCGGCTACAGGAAAGAGAGACCCCAGTGTCGCAGTGGCGATAGCCTGGTTGCCACCATTGCGGTACGCTTGGCGCCCCGCTGTGCACTTTCGGGCAACGAAGCGTGGCGGGGTCGCAGGTTCCCGCACGGTGCGCGGGGGGGGTGTCCCTATGGTTGTTGTCAAGCCTGCCGGGGTTCGGGATGTTGGTAGTGGGCTCGGTTGCGGGGCATCGCGAAGAGCACGTCGCAGCGTCGGCGGGCGAGGCAGATGAGGGCGGCGTTGTGCTTCTTGCCTTCGGCTCCTTTGCGGTCGTAGCAGGCACGGCTGGTGGGGTCGGAGAGGGCCGCGAACGCGGCGAGGAAGAACGCCCGTTTGAGTTTGCGGTTGCCGGTTCTGGCTGGATGTTCGCCGCGGATGCTGCTGCCCGAGCGCTGGGTGACCGGGGCGATGCCGGCGTAGGCGGCGAGGTGCCCGGAGGATTTGAAGCCCGAGGCGTCGCCGATCTCCAGCAAGATGCGGGCGGAGGTCCTGACGCCGATGCCGGGCATCGAGGTCAGGACCCGGGCGAGAGGGTGCGCATCAAGGATCTCCTCCACCTCGTCTGCGACGGTTTTCCGTTGCAGCAGAACACTTTTCAGACTGTCTGCGAGTCTGGGCAGCACGGTGTCGGCGGCGCTGGTGCCGGGAACGACGACGGTCTGCTCGTCCAGCGCGGCGAGGATGTCCTCGACCAGTTTCGCGCCCATCCGGGGCGCGTTCTTGGTCGCGATGGAGGCCAGTTTCCGACGTCCTGCTTTGCGGATCCCGATGGGGCCACCGCAGCGGGACAGGATTTCCAGGACCGCGAGATGGGCGACTTTCGGGCCCAGGACGCGTTCGAGAGCGGGGTGGATGCCGGTGAGCAGGCCGCGGACGCGGTTGCTGATCCGGGTGGCTTCGGCAGCGAGGTCGTCGTCGTAGCCGATGAGCACGTCCAGCTCGGCCCAGCGCGTCATCATCGACGTTGATCTGGCGCAGCGTGTGCGGCAGGGTGCGGGCGGCGTCGGAACAGCGCCCACTCGGCGCCGCCCAAATTGTCATGCCGCACATCCAACAACCCTGCCGCCAACGACGTCAGCAACCGACACCGCCCGGAACCACGACATCACCCAAACGAGGCCGTAGCCGCGCCCGGCTCGTCGGCTGTCCCACGTCCGACCGCCAGCCACTCGTTCGAGCAATATCTCAGGCTGCGGCTCCGACACCCTCTCCGTTAGGCCGACCGCACCCGCCGAGGTCCCATCCAGGCACCGCCTCAATGGATCCGTAGATCTCGCATAGGTCCATGCCTGGAATGCCAGGCTGCACCTCGGAACGCGCTGTCACCCTCCCCATGAGTCAGTTCGCTCCGAGCCGCGAGAGGCCCAGCGTTATTCCGCGAGAATTGTCTGCCCACCTGCTTCCTTCCGGACATTCAGCAGAACCTCGAGGCCATGGTTGAAAGGAGCAACGGCCCGCTCCAACGCGCCCAGAGGCCAGAGCGGGCCGTTGTATGACCAGACATCAGCCGAGCCGATTTCGTGATCCGCGGAGACGGCTACTGTCTCAGTCGTCGGCGGATTTCTTCTTCCGCGGCGAACGCTTGCGCGCTGTTCGGGCCGGAGCTTCTTCGACCGGCTGCGACGCAGCCACCTCCGCCGCGTCGAAGGCTTCGTAGATCTCGTTGGGGATCCGGCCGCGGTCGGCGACCGCGTATCCGTTGTCACTCGCCCAGGCACGGACAGCCTGAGTGCGCTCGCGGTCAACCGGCCGCTTCGCACCATCAGCGGCACCTGCGACCGTCGCCTGCCCGGTAGCGACCTTGACCCGACGCCCACCAACGCGCTTACCCGCCTCCACGTACCGCGAGAGCTCCTCGCGCAGGGCCTCAGCGTTCTCGTCCGACAGGTCGATGTCGTACGAGACACCATCGAGCGCGAAGGGAACGGTCTGGGTCGCGGTCTGGCCGTCGAGATCGTCCACGATCTCGACGACGACTTTCTGAGCCATGAAGAGCCTTTCATCAGGTCATGCGGCGGTTGTCCACACCAACAATCGAAAATGATCCTAACGGACGAGTGGTGGGTATCCGAGTTCAACCGCCGTGAATGAAAAACCCAGGTCAGCGCACATGCCTTCACCGGACCGTCGCACCGACGGCGAGCCGCGCCACCAGGCGCGCACCTACCCTCCGAGCCGGGGGACGGGTCGCGGCGACTCGTCTGGCGGGGTGGCCGCCACGAAGACACAAGCCGTCAACCGCCTGAAGGAGGCGCTACTCCAGCTTTCCCGCCGAAGCCGTCGGCGACGACATCGGCGAGGAGGCCCGTCTGGATGTCGCGCGCGCACTGACCCGGCAAAGGATCACCACAATCCGCGCATCACCGATCCGTCGACACGAACAGACGCAGGTCGGCACTTGCCCAAAGCCCGGCAGTCACGCGCCCCGGAAACCTTGAGCGCAGTCCAGCTGAACCTCCGTTACCAGAGACAGCATCGCCAGTGATCGGCGTCCGCGCCGCAAGCAGGCTCCACGAGTTCAGCTCCGCGGACAGGACCTGGACGACCACCAAGTCCAGGATCTGCGCTCGCGGCGTTCAGTGCGTTGCCTTGCGCGGCCGACCACCGCCTGCGCCCTGGCCTGAGCGGCGCCGCCACAGAGCGACCGTCCGAGGTGAGACCCCCGAACCACTCGGCGATCTCGACCATCCCGAGTTATCGAAGGGTCAGCTGGAACAGGCAATAGAACCCGGCATACGCGTGCCCGAGAGGTCCGAAACAGTCTGACACCAGGCGACACACTTAGGCACTACGGACAATCCGCGACCAGACGAAGAGGTCTTGTTCGGCAATACTCGACCTCACCCGACACGCCACCTTTGTCAAGCCCCGGGTTTGGTGGAGACTGGATTAGTTGGTTTCCAGGGTTGCGGTGATCGGGTGGGTCATCGCGTGTAGTGCTTCGTGCTCGGCGGGCGGGGGGTCCGAGTTCGCCGTGCAGGCGCCGGTTGTTGTACCAGTCGATGTACTCGACGGTCGCGATTTCCAGGTCGTCCAGACCGCGCCAGGGCCCGCGGTTGCGGACGAGTTCGGCCTTGTAGAGCGAGTTGAACGCCTCCGCCATCGCGTTGTCGTAGGAATCTCCTTTGCTGCCAACGGATGCGGCCGCGCCGGCCTCGGCGAGCCGTTGGGTGTAGCGGATGGCTCGGTACCGCACTCCGCGGTCGCTGTGAAGAACCAGGCCCGCCAGGTCGGCGCCGTCAGATCGCCATCCGCAGCGCGTCCAGCGCCAGATCCGTATAGAGACTGGTGGCGACCCGCCAGCCGTCGGAGGTGCGGACGTAGGTCAGGTCCGCGACCCACAACTGGTTCGGTCCGGTTGGCGGTGAAGTCGCGTTCGACCAGGCCACCCTGGAGTGTTCCCGCTTTTGTGGACGCGGGTTTAGGCCGCGATTTCGTTGATGTTTCTGTATCCTAGCTCGTATTCTTGGGGTGTCAAGTATCCGAGCGTTGAG
>NZ_JBHRWK010000055.1:0-53156 GCF_042647925.1 Amycolatopsis speibonae | reverse complement strand
TCCTCCAAGTCGACAACCCCCGCGCCACCGTCGCACTGGTCGAGAACACCCTGCACTGAAAGAGGAATTCGACGCTCCCCCCTCGTGCCCGCCGCCGACCGCGACGGCAACCAACCGCAGACGTCCCCGAACACCCCTTCACCGCCAGAACGATCATCACCTGGTGGTGCACTGAGGGATTGAGTGGATTGCGCGAGAACGGGAACAACCGGTTTCAGCGGAGCCGGTAAGCGTGAAGGATGCTCTGGGTCGTGGTGTTCCCGTCGGCGTCGGGGGCTTTCGCGCGCAGGGAGACAGAACCGGTCGCCGGATGGCGGAGTTCGGCGTCGCACCGGCCGACCTGCCCGCTCACCTTCGCGGGCTGCCAGTTCACGCCACCGTCGTAGGACGCTTCGACCCTGCAGGCCGGTGATCGTGTCGGGACCGTCCTGCCGGGACAGGGTGACGACCGGGATGGTGAAGGTGCCACCACCCGGCGCGCTGTTGGCCAGATCCACCGCCGGGGTGTAGCGCACCTCCGACAACGGCAGCGTTTGGCCCACTCCCTGGACGAACCCGCTGCGGAAGGTCCATTCGGCGGAGAAAGCCGCCGGCGACCGGGAGCGCACCCAACGCCGCGACCGCGGGAGGAACCCAGCCGAGCGCGAGCGCCGCGGCACCGAGCCGTGTTCCCCGCCGCGGTCGAACGCGTTCTCCGAGTCGTCCTGAACTTGCGCGAACCAGACGGGGAGACAGTATGCCCCGCCCGCCCCTTGACCGGAAGCCGATCTTCGCTATTCTGGCCTGCTGCCTTCTGGGGGAAGGACCACAGCAGCCATGCAGAAACAGCGTCACCTTTTCCTCGCCGCCACTCTCATCGACGCGCTCGGAAGCGGGATCTGGATCCCGTTCGGGCTGCTCTTCCTTGTCCACGGCCAGGGCTTCGGCCTGGTCGAAGCCGGCGCGGCGCTCAGCACCGGCGGCCTGCTCGCACTGACGACCGGGCCACTGGCGGGTACCGCGATGGACCGGTTCGGCCCGCGCGCCCTCTTGATCGCGGGAAACCTCCTCCGGCTGGTCGCCTTCTGCTGCTATCCCCTGCTGACCTCGATCTGGCAGGTCGTCGCCGCCACCCTTGTGGCGGGCGTCGGCGATCGGCTGTTCTGGACCTGCAACGCCCCCATGATCGCCGAGCTCACCACCGGCCGGGACGCCGAACGCGTCCTCGGCCTCCAGACGATGGGCAGGTTCGCCGGGGCGGGCGCCGGTGCGGCGGCGAGCGCGGTGCTCCCGGAGATCACCAGTCCGGCGGCGTTCCATCTCATCGCCTACGCCAACGCCGCCAGCTTCGCCGTGGCCGCGGCTCTCCTCTGGTTCCTGCCCACCCTGGCAAGGGCGTCCGAGAAAGACAGATCAGCAGGCTGGAAAGTGGTCTTCGCCGACCGGCCCTATATCCGGTTCTGCTTGACGCATATGGCTTTCACCCTGGCGAGTGCGAGCAAGTTCGCCATCCTGCCGATCCTGGTCCGCGATTTCCTGCACGGTCCTCAGTGGGTCACCGGTACCGCGATCACGATCGGGACCGTCGTGGTGGTGTCCTGCCAGAACATCGTCGTCCGCCTGCTCGCGAACCACACCAGAGCCACCGGGCTCATCGCCGCCGCATTGGTCTTCGCGGGTTCGTTCGCGATGCTGATCCCCGTCACTTCGGTCTCCTTGCGGGTCGCGATCGGGCTGATCCTCGTCACGAGCATCACCTTCTCCATCGCTGAGACGATGTTCGCACCACTATCCACGGCCGCTGCCGCCGAAAACGCGCCACCAGGGGCCGAGGGCCGAGCGAGCGCGCTGTTCCAGCTGTCATGGGGACTTCCGGTGGCGCTCGCGCCGGCCATCCTCGGCACCCTGCTCTCAGCGAGCAACCCCCTACCGTGGACGTGCCTCACCGTCACCTCCCTACTCGCCGTCCCCGCCATCCTCAGCCTGAAGAAAACACTGCTCGCCAAGCAGTCACCACCCATATCGGCGTAGACACAACAGGCCCGGAACGGGGACTGTCTCAAGATCGGTGTTTCTGGCCCGACACGCCGGGCTGGGTTCTGGCGGGATGGGCGTTGTGGGCGATGACATCGGAGCTTGTGAGTCCATGACGGCGCGGAAGTTGTCGCCGGAGCAAGTCGCCGCGGCGGCGATGGTGGCCGAAGCGAAAGTCCGCGGGCCGGCTCTGACCGGCCCCGGCGGGCTGCTGAAGCTGTTCACCGAGAACGTGCCGGAAACCGCGCTGAACGAGAAGATGGCCGAGCATCTCGGGCACGAGAAGAACCAGGCCGGCCCGGACCGCGAGTCGGCGAACGTGCGCGATGGCAGCCGGGCGAAAACAGTGATCTCGGACGATGCGGGCGAGGTCGGTATCACCTTGTGCGCCTGGGTGAACTTCAAGCCCGAGCCCGAGGCGCCGGCCCGAAGATCGCCGGGGAGGAGCCCGATCACGACAGTGTCGCGCTCGCGCCGCAGGTGTGAGGGTGGTTGGTCGCGCTGGTCTGCCTCGACAGGAACGGAGCGCCGGCTCGGGGCGGAGTAGCAGCTCGGCCACTCCGCCCCGAGCTGATCATGAGCAGCAACCCGCAGGCTGCGCGGCCACGCCGGCCTGGCCGGTGTCGGAGGTGCAGCAGGTGGCGAGGGCGGCGCTGTCGGTGCCGAAGGTCCGCGAGTCGGCTTTGACGGTGTAGACCTCCCAGGGTTCCTGGCCGGGACCGTGGACCCAGACCTTGTCCTGGACGGCGTAGCAACAGGTGGTGTCGTCCTCGGTCAGCGTGTCCAGCCCTTCGCCGGTGAGGCGCTTGCTGGCTTCGCTGACCTGGTCGGTGGATTCGACTTCGACGCCGAGGTGGTCCATGACCGTCGCCTGACCGGGTTCGCCTTCCAGGAGCACGAGCTTGAGCGCGGGTTCGGCGATGGCGAAGTTGGCGTAGCCGGGGCGGAGCTTGGCCGGTTCCGTGCCGAAGAGCTTGGAGTAGAAGTCGATCGAGCCTTCGAGGTCCCCGACCCGTAGCGCGAGCTGTACCCGTGACATCGCATCCTCCTTGGATAGACGTTCATCGAAACAGTGTGCGACTTAGATTGGCTTCTACTTAGAAGTCTGTCAAGATAGATGCATGCCGAAACAGCTGCCGCTCCTCGCGATGGACGCCTGCTGCTCCCCGCTGGCCCGCGAACCGCTGACCGAGGCCCAGGCCGTCGAGTTGTCCACGCTGTTCAAGGCGATGGCCGACCCCGTCCGGCTGCGGCTGCTGTCACTGATCGCCTCCCACGACGGGGGCGAGGCGTGCGTGTGTGACCTGACCGACGCGTTCGACCTGACCGGCCCGACCATCTCCCACCACCTCAAGGTCCTGCGGGAGTCCGGGCTGATCACCGGGCAGCGGCGCGGGACCTGGGTCTACTACCGGGTCCACCCCGAGGTGTTGGCCCGCCTGTCGGCCGTGCTCGTTCCTGGTGACGCCCCGGTCCCGGCATGACCGGCCAGCACAGCGGGGTGGTCGGGAAGCTGTCCACCCTGGACCGGTTCCTGCCCGTGTGGATCGCGGCCGCCATGATCGCCGGACTCCTGGCCGGGCGCTGGATCCCCGGCCTGAACACCGTCCTGTCCGCGGTGCAGGTGGCCGGGATCTCGCTGCCGATCGCGTTCGGGCTGCTGGTGATGATGTACCCGGTGCTGGCGAAGGTCCGCTACGACCGGCTCGCCGCGGTGACCGGGGACCGGCGGCTGCTGTGGCCGTCGCTGGTGCTGAACTGGCTGATCGGCCCGGCGCTGATGTTCGCCCTCGCCTGGCTGCTGCTGCCCGACCTGCCGGAGTACCGGACCGGGCTGATCATCGTCGGCCTCGCCCGCTGCATCGCCATGGTCATCATCTGGAACGACCTCGCCTGCGGCGACCGCGAAGCCGCCGCCGTGCTCGTCGCCTTGAACTCGGTGTTCCAGGTGATCGCGTTCGGCCTGCTCGGCTGGTTCTACCTCGCGGTCCTGCCCCGCTGGCTCGGCCTCCCACAAGCCGACCTCGCCGTCTCCGGCTGGCAGATCGCGAAAAGCGTGCTGATCTTCCTCGGTATCCCGCTCCTCGCGGGCTACCTCACCCGCCGATTCGGCGAACGCGCGAAAGGCCGCACCTGGTACGAGACACGGTTCCTGCCGAAGATCGGACCGGCCGCGCTCTACGGTCTGCTGTTCACCATCGTGATTCTCTTCGCGCTGCAAGGAGAACAGATCACCGCGCGGCCGCTGGACGTCGTCCGGATCGCCGTGCCGCTGCTGGTCTACTTCGGACTGATGTGGGCCGGGTCCTACGCCTTCGGCCGTGCCGTCGGCCTCACCTACGAACGCACCACCACGTTGGCGTTCACCGCCGCGGGCAACAACTTCGAACTCGCCATCGCCGTCGCCATCGCCACCTTCGGCGCGACCAGCGGACAAGCCCTCGCCGGAGTCGTCGGGCCACTGATCGAAGTCCCCGTGCTCGTCGCGCTCGTCTACGTGTCCCTGGCGCTGCGCCGCCGATACAGCCCCGCCCGCGTGGAGGTCACCCCGTGAACACCCCCGAAGTCCTGTTCGTCTGCGTCCACAACGCCGGACGCTCCCAAATGGCCGCAGCCCTGCTGCACCACCACGCCGCCGGACGCCTCACCGTCCGCTCCGCCGGATCGGCACCGGCGAGCGAAGTCAACCCTGCCGTGGTCGCGGTCATGGCCGAACTCGGCATCGACGTCTCCCGCGAGTTCCCCAAACGCCTCACCACCGACGCCGTCGAGGCCGCCGACGTCGTGATCACCATGGGCTGCGGTGACGCCTGCCCGGTCTTTCCCGGCAAGCGCTACCTCGACTGGCAACTCGACGACCCCGCCGGCCAGACCGCCGAGCAGATCCGACCGATCCGCGACGAGATCGACCGCCGCGTCCGCGCCCTGCTCGCCGAACTGGTCGCCCGATGACGCCCGGCCCGGTGCCGGTTCGTCTCGCGCTCATGGAGCGTCGGCCGCCACCGCCACCGCGACCGCTGGCGCGACGTCCTGATGATCGAACGCCGCAGCACGATCACCGGGGCCGGCTGAGCGCCCCACGCTGAAGCAACCGCTCGCGGCCGCGTGGCGTCGTCCGGATCGGAGTCTCGCCGCCGGCCCGCTTCGGGCTTATGCAGGCAGGGCCTGCGCCTTCGCCTGCCCGAAGTCCTGGCCGGGCGAGCAGTCCACCCGCCCGGCCAGGACTGGTGGTGATCAGCCGTTGGGGTCGCTGGTGTTCACGTCGCCGTTGACGCCCTTGGGGAAGAAGCCGCCGGAGGTGACGGCCTTCGGGTTCAGGTAGACGATGTTGAGCACCTGTCCCGGGGAGCGGCTGTAGGCGATCCCGTTGCCGTCGGTCGGCACGATGTTCGCCCTGCCCTGTCCGTCGACCACACCCTGGTCCAGATCGGCCTTCCCGTCGAGGCTGTCGCGGGCGTTGGAAAGCTTGACGCTGGCCTCGCGCAGGTCGCGGCCGAGGAGACCGAGCCCGAGGAGCCCACCGGTGTGCTGGTAGAGCGCGGTGCGGATGCTGGCGGCGTGGTACGCCTCAACGGCCAGGATCCCGGCGGCGGCTTCGAGGTAGGTCTTGTTGGTGATCAGCGGCGCGGCGCCCTTGTAGGCGGTGACACCGACGTCTTCGAACAGGTACGCCGCCAGCAGGAAGTTCTCCTCGCAGGCGAACGCGTCGAAACTCTGCCCCTTCTTGACCAGCCCGGCGGCCTGCGCCGCGGCCGTGAAACTGGCCTGCAGATCGATCGCGGGACGGCTCACCGCCGCGGATCCGAGCGCGGTGCGCAAGAACTCGACGTGGGCCTTCTCGTCGCCGGCGATCTCTTGCGCGTACTGCTTCGCGGCCTTCGTCTTGAACTTCACCGCGCGTCCACCGGTGACACCACCGCGCGTGCCGGTCCCGGTCGTCATGGAGTCGGCGAGCCCCTTGCCGGTGACGGCGTGCAAGTAGAACTCCGCTTCGAGATATTCGAGGTTGAGCGCGAAATTGAGTACCGCGCCGTCACTCACCCCTTCCGCTTCTGCCGCGGCCGGCCTGGCGGTCCCCGCCGACGCGGAAGGGACGGCGATCCCGCCGAGCGCACCCACCCCGACGACGCCAAGGCCCGTCACCCCGGCGGCGCGCAGGAAGCGGCGCCGATCCTGCTGATTCTCCGCACTCCGGTTGATCATCGATGCGGCATAGCGTTTGCCAAACACGTACGGTCTCCTTCCCGCCCGTGTCCTGGCTTCGCACGACAACGGGCGTGCCCCGCTCACCGGGCTATGACCATCGGCGGGCAAGGGTCGACTACGCGGACATCCTGCTTTCGAGTACGCAGCACGATCAGCTTGGTGCTCTTTCGCACTTCGGCCGGAATTCGCCGGATTCCGACGTCGGAGCGACCCCGATCGTGGCGGTGGAACGCGCTTCGCAGATCGTTGTGCTTCACCTACCGCACGCGGTCTCGTTCCGTGGCCGATCGGCCGAAGTTCGGCCGATTCGGTGATTCCACCAAGCCGCCAGGGCACCGGGCGCGAAATTACCGCACAAGGGCGTCCACCTGGGGTTCAGGCGGGACAAAACCTCGTCCATCGACACCGAACGGGCGAGGGCGTTTTGTCGTGCGTTCTTCATCACCCCGCCTCCCCTCGTCTCTGTTGTCAGGAAAAGAAGACCATTGACATGGACCGGAAAACTCCTGCTAACGTCCGATACGAAGTGTCAATCGAGCGGCCTCGCAAAGCCCAGATCGACTCTTGGGGGCTCATTCTTCTGTGAGGTCGTTTTTCCGGGGGAAGGAAACCGATGAAAATTCGTAACTCGCTGCTGACCTTGGCCGTGCTCGTGGGCGGCGCGATGACGGTGCTGCCCGGCGTGGCCGGCGCCACCGTCACCGAGGATTGCACGTACAACACCAGCGCCAGCGGGGTGAACTTCCACGTCAAGTGCTCCCGCCTGCCCACGGGAGTCTCGCAGTATCGGGCGGTCGCGCAGTGCGGCAACGGCTCCACCACCTATGGGATCTGGAAGACGGTGGCGGAGAGTGTGTACATCGGCTCCGTGGCCGACTGCACGAACCGGGGCAACGTGGCCAAGGGAGGAATCCAGCTCCGCTGATCACCTGCCCAGAGGAATGTACATGACGGCGGTGTCCCGGATTTCCTGTCCGGGCCACCGCCCTCCTTTCACTATTCTCCGCTGAGCATTCCGCTGTGCAGGGCGGCCGTGGTGCGCCGGTCATGGGCGCCGAGCTTGGCGCGTATTCGTGCCATGTGGTGTTCGACGGTCTTCCCGGAAATATGCGGCAGCTCGCCGATTTCGCGGTAGTATGGCCGTCGACGGCCAGGCGTCCGATGTCGGGGCAACAAGGAGAACAGGTCCACCGGCTGTCTCATCATCGCCTCGTACGCACCCGTCCAGCTCCCGCGAATCGCGTCGGGAGTCTCGGCACGGCGGATCAGACCGAAGGCGGGGTGCCGGCCGAACCAGCGCGCCGCCCTCCGGACAAGTGATGTCGCCCGCCTGATCCCGCCGCGACCCCAACCCCGTCGACCGGTGTCGATGAGGAAGTGGAATGGACGGAAACCGGTTCCGCGCATGACAAGGACTCGAGCCGGATCTCCCGGCGAACCTCGACGGCAAGATCGAGCGGCTGCGACCACACAGGGAGAACTGAGACCAGGGTGCACACCGAACCCTCGCCGACAGTATCCCTTATGTCCGCTTCGCTCGACCGGCCGTTGTATTGTGCGTCCATGATCAACGCGTCCGAGCCGTCCCCCTCCGAGGCCTTCGACCTACTGCTGGCCGGTAACCGGCGCTTCATCGCCGGCACCCCGGAGCATCCGAACCAGGACGCCACCCGGCGTGCCGAAACAGCTCCCGGACAACGTCCCTTCGCTGTCCTCTTCGGCTGTTCCGACTCACGGCTGGCCGCTGAGATCATCTTCGACCGCGGGCTGGGCGACCTGTTCGTCGTCCGCACCGCCGGTCACGTCGCCGGTTCGGAAGTGCTGGGCAGCATCGAGTACGCGGTCAGCGTCCTCGGCTGTCCCCTGGTCGTCGTGTTGGGTCACGACTCCTGTGGTGCCGTCGCCGCGACCCGCGCGGCGCTGACCGAAGGACTCGGCACCAACAGCTTCGTCCGCGACGTCATCGAACGGGTCACCCCGAGCATCCTCGCCGCCCGAGCCGCCGGGCTCACCGGCGACGACGACATCATCGACGAACACATCCGTCACACCGTCGACCTCCTGGCCGACCGCTCCCGCCTGCTCGCCGGCAAGATCGAAGCCGGGGAGACCGCGATCGCCGGACTGTCCTACCGCCTGGCCGACGGCAGCGCCCGGGTCGTCACCACCCGCGGCCTGAAAACCGGCTGAATCATCGGCTGAGCGTTTTCGGAGGCGCAGGTCAGGTATCGAGGTCCCTGCGCTGATAGCCGAGGACGCCGAGCGCGACCAGCGCTCCGCTGACCAGCAGAAGGCCGACGGTCGCGCTCCAGTCCGGTGGTGTTTCGGGTACAGAAGACAGATAGGTGTACGGGGAAAGGTACGTGAGCCACTCGGGTGCGTGAGTGCTCTGCAGGATCACGGTGAGCAGAAAGCCACCGGCGACCGGGAGCGCACCCAGCGCGGTGACCGCGCGAGGTGCCCAGCCGAGCCCAAGGGCCGCGGTACCGAGCGCGAGCAAGGCGACCGGAGCGGCATTCCCGGCCCCGGCGAGGGCGGCCGTGATCGGCAACGCCGCGCCGGCGATGGTCGCGCCGCACCAGAGCAGCGTTCCCGCAGTGGCCAGCAGTCCCAGCGCGCCCAGGCCGGTGATGAGGAGTTCGGTGAGCACGATCCGGTGCCGGGAGAGAGGCAGCGCCAGCAGCAGTGTCAGCCGTCGATCGGTCTCGGCCGCGGCGAACGCGGCGATCCGTGTCGCGGCATGGAGACCGACCGGGATCGTGAGCAGGCTGAACATCGCCGCGGCGAACCCCTCGGCGGTGCCGAGCCCGCCGAAGCCCGCAGCCGCTGCCAGTTCGGCGAAACGCGGGTTCTCTCGCAGAAACCGCAGAATCGACGCGATGAGGACGCCGACGAGCAGGAAGTAAGCCCCGATCGCCAGCGACCAGGCGAGAGTGGGACGCGCCGCGCGCCGGACGGCGAACCCGGTGACGGATCCCAGCAGCCCCACTCGCGGTCGCCGCCTGCCGGACGGATTCAGCACTCCCCGGCCGACGTCCCGGCGTGAGCAGGCGATCACCGCCGTGGCGCCGAGCAGGACCGGGAACGCGGCGAGGACCATCAGCGGGACGATCCTGTCGTCGGCATAGGGCGCGGCGATGGCGGTCAAGCCGAACGGGGTGGCCCAGGCAGCCCAGGACAGCGCGCTGACGCCGTCCGCGAGCATGCGAAGGAACAGGAAGGTGCCGAGTGCCGCGACAGCGAGCCCGGTGGCGGTGGCGCGGGCGGGCATGAGTTGCGCGGACAGCGCGCCCGCCGCGGCGAAGGTCATGGTCACGCCGAGTAGGCCCGCAGCGTGAATGACAGCACCCAAGGGCTGAGTACCGGCGACCAGCAGGGCCAACGCCACCGCCGCCGCGATCGCGACGGCCGCCGCGGTCAGCACGGCCAGAACCCGCTTGAGCGGATCGGCCGCGCGCAGGCGACCCGCGAGCAGCAGGTCAGCGCGGCCGGCGTCTTCTTCGCCGCGGGTGAGGCGGGTCGCGGTCAGCAACGCCCACACGCCGGTCAGGAGCTGGATGGGTGTGCCAGTACGCCAGACGGTGAATCCGCCCGGATCGTCCAGTGCGACCGGCGGCCCGAACAGGATCCGGATGGCCGGGTTCTCCGCGAGTGCCCGGATGGCCGTGCCGTTGAGTTCACCGGCGAAGGTGGCTTGGTACTGGCCTGCCACGACGGCCGACATACCCGCCGCCGCCAGGCCGACGAGCAGCGCGCCACGCCGGATCCGCCGGGCGACGTGCCGTGTGACCGCGGCGCCCGCACTACCCTGAGCCAGGATCTCGCGTTCCGAAGACAGTCTCACCGTTTCGGCGGTCATCGGGCGTTCTCGCCGTAGTAGTCGAGGAAGATCTCTTCGAGGGTCGGTTCACGCATCGAAAGCGTGGTGACGTCGGCGGCGGCCAGTGCCCGCAATGCCGGGCCCGGCGGCCCGGACATCGTGAAGCGCAGACGGCCCTCGTCCAGGCGCTCGACCTCCAGCACACCTGGAACGTCCACAAGCGACGGTTCAGGGCCGCGATGACCTATTTCCACAGTGGTGCGGTGCAACCGGCGCAGTTCGGTGATCCCCGCGATTTCGACCAGCCGTCCGGCACGCAGGATGCCGACCCGGTCGCAAACCGCCTCCACCTCGGCAAGCTGGTGCGAGGAAAGGAACACCGCCTGTCCCCGCTCCCGAGCCTCGACAACACACTGCCGGAAAACCTGTTCCATCAAGGGGTCCAGGCCGCTGGTGGGCTCGTCCAGCACGAGTAGCGGCGCCCGGCCGGCGAAGGCGGCGATCAAGGCGATCTTCTGTCGATTGCCTGTCGAGTAGGTCTTGGCGGGCTTGTCCAGGTCCACCTCGAAACGGCGCACGAGTTCCGCGCGATACCCCGGATCGACGCCAGGACCGACCCGGGCCAGCAACTCGAGAATCTCGCCGCCGGTCATATCCGGCCACAACGCGACATCACCGGGCACATACCCCAGCAAACTGTGCGCACGCCGCACATCGGCCGCCGGAACGCCGAACACCGTCGCCGATCCCGCCGACGGACGGATCAAGCCGAGCAGCAGCCGGATGGTCGTGGATTTGCCCGCGCCATTGGGGCCGAGGAAACCGAACACCTCGCCGGCAGCCACGGACAGCGCGAGATCGTCGAGAGCGAGCGTGCGGCCGAAGCGCTTGGTCAAACCGGTGACTTGGACAGCGGCGTGCGGTGTCCCGATGGCGCTGCGCATGGGTCATTCCCTTCCCGGACGGCGAATAACGTTGCCGACCAGGCTTCCCGGCGCACCTGAGGAAAAGGTACTCCCACTGGATCCTCGACACCAGACCACAAGTCGTCACGGTCGTCCCGACACGATCCGGTTTGCGTCGACGGCCTCCATACGGCATCTTTACGCGCGGAGCGCCGGGAAGCCTGGTCGGCACGACCCATCCATGACGGGTGGGGCGTTCGACGTGGACGGGGTTGTGCATGGCGCTCGCTTTGGCGTTCGGGCTGGTGTTGCTGATCAGCGTGTCACTGTCCGGGCTCGCGGCCCGGACAGTGCTCTCGACGGCGTTGCTGTTTCTCATCGCCGGCGCCTTGATCGGGCAGGGCGGTTTCGGCTTGGTCGACATCCCGTCCAACGGCGCGTTCGTGACCGGGCTCGCCGATCTGGCGCTGTTCACGGTGTTGTTCACCGACGGACAGCGCGCCGGCCTTCCCGATCTGAAGGAAGGGTGGCGGCTGTCCGGCCGGGCGCTCGGGCTGGCGATGCCGCTGACCATGGTCGGGATCGCCGTCCCCACCCACTTCCTCACCGGACTGGACTGGACGACCTCGTTCCTGATCGGTGCCATCCTGTCGCCGACCGACCCGGTCTTCGCCTCCGCCATCGTCGGCCGGACCGACGTACCACTTCGGCTGCGCAGGCTTCTCAACGTCGAATCCGGGCTCAACGACGGCCTCGCGCTGCCGTTCGTGCTGATCTTCCTCGCCACCGCCGCCAACCGGGACACCGACTTCGGCGGGATCGCGATCGAGCTCGTCGCCGGTCTCGCGCTCGGTGTCGCCATACCCGCGGTGATCGCGCTCGCCTGGCGATTGAAGATCCTGACCGCCGAACCGAGGCTTCAAGCACTGGGGCCACTCGCGGTCGCGGTCATCCTCTACGCGACCTGCCACCTCACGCACGCCAACCCGTACCTCGCCGCGTTCGCCGCCGGCGCCACCCTGGCCACCATGGACCGGGTTTCCGCCGAGCACTTCGAGCACTTCGGTGATCTTCTTTCAGAGACAACGAAATTCGCCGCCCTGCTCGTGTTCGGCGCCCTCATCACACCCGAGCGGCTCTCCCATCTCAGCTTCGGCGACTGGGCCGTCGCCATCATCGCCATCGTGCTGATCCGGCCCGCCGCGATGATGCTCTCCCTCGTCCGCACTCCGCTGCCCGCACGGGAACGATCGGTCGCCGCCTGGTTCGGGCCGAAAGGGTTCGCTTCCGTCGTCTACGGCCTGCTCGCGCTCCAAGCCGGGATTCCCGCCGGGGAACACGTCTTCGACCTCGTCGCCATCACGATCGCCTTGTCGATCGTCCTGCACTCCTCCACGGACGTGCCCGTCGCCAAGGCGCTCAGGATCGAACCACCCGACAACCTGCCCACCGGACGCCCGGAACCCGCGTCGCAACAGAAAGGTTCCTGATGGGAGGCGTCACGCCCGCCTTGCAGCGACCCGGACGCTTGAGACCTGTTCTTCGCCGAAGTGCGGTTCAGCGGTGAGGGGCGACCTGTTCCCCTGCCAGCTGCCAAAGCCAGCCGAACCTGTCGATGCGCCACAGCTGAGCCATGACGACGAGGGTCGCTCCGAACAGGGTGGGCCAGAAGTCGAGTGCGGCCAGGCCCCAGGTGATCAGGCCGAAGCCGATGAGGCCGAGTACGACCAGAACCCGCAGGACCTGCCTGTGGTCCGGCGGGACAGACGCTTTGTCGTGCGCCCAGATCCGTTCGCCGTAGATCCCGCGTGCGGCCCAGCTGCGCGGCTCGACCGGCGGGAACGCCGAGGGATTGAGGAACAGCCACACGACCACGGCCGCGATCGGCGCCAGGCACCACCAGCCGATCCAGGTCCGGCTCCAGATCGCGAGCAGCATCAGCGGAATCGCCGCGAACCGGGTCCATACGCTCCAAGGGTTCGCGTGGCGACGCCAGGCTTCGTCGTCCATCCGGAAGGTCTTCGCGACGGCATCGGTGACAGCCATGATGTTGTCCTTGTCAAGTGAGGGTTTCGAGAAGGGCGACGGCGGCGGAGACACCGGCCTCCGCTCGGATCTCCCGCGCGAGCCGCTCGGCTCGTTCGCGCATCGTGGGATCTCCGGTGGCTTGGCGTAGCGCCGCGGCGAGCCGGTCGCCGGTGAGGCGTTGCTGGCGGATCGGCGCCGGTGCGACGCCGAGGGCGTGCATCCGGGCCGCCCAGAACGGCTGGTCGGCGACGAACGGACACACCACCTGCGGCCTGCCGGCCGCCAGCGCGGCTCCGGTCGTGCCGCCGCCTCCGTGGTGCACGACGGCGCTCATTCGCGGGAACAGCCAGTCGTGTGGTGCGTGGTCGATCACCAACAGATCGCCGGTTCCGGCGTCCGCGGCGATGCCGCCCCAGCCGGTCGCGAGCACCGCGCGCACACCCGCCCGCCGGACCGCTTCCTCGACCACCGCCCGGGTACGGCGCGAGTCGCGGCCCGCCATACTGCCGAATCCGATGTAGACAGGAGCGGTTCCGGCGGCGAGGAAGTCCCGCAACTCAGCGGGCGGCTCCCAGCCCGCCCCGGCGGGGAGATGCCAGAAGCCAGTGGTGTGCACCGAGTTCGGCCAATCGGCGGCGGCGAGGGTGACGTGACGGCTGAACGCTTGCAGGACCGGTCGGTTCATGCCGTCCTCGTCGCGCAGGATGTCGTGGCTTCCCCGGCGTCGCGGCAGCCCGAGATCGGTGGTACGCCACGCGGAGGTGATACCGGCATACATCCGCAGTACGGCGCCCACAGCGAGATACGTGGCCCGGTTCAGCCTCTTCGGCAGGCGGGGCAAGGGAATCATCGGGCAGGGGAACTCCCCGATGGGAATCCAGCCGGGTTGCAACGCGACGACGACCGCGGGCACACGGAGCATCTCGGCCACGTGGTGCGCGGGTACCCCGGTCGTGTGCACGACGACGTCCGCGTGCGACGTTTTCGCGATTACGCCGACGTCGCGCAGGACTTCCGCCATCAGCGGCTTGATCCGCCGAGCCGTCCGCACGGCGGTGACCTTGCCCCGCACTCCGCGGTAGCCGCCCTCGATGGCCTCCTTCACCACCGGGTCGTTCATCAGCCGGTTCGGCCCCTCACTCAACGACGCGAACTCGACGTCGTACTCCCCCGCGACGTCAGCGAACGAGCCCGGCGCGGCCAGCACCGCCTCGTGCCCGTGTGCGCGCAGGGCGACCGCGAGAGCGAGCATCGGTTGCACGTCACCTCGTGTGCCATGGGTGACCAGCAAGGCCCTCACTTCGACCGCTCCGTGTCGTCGATGGTGGCGTAGGCGGACAGCCAGCGGTCATCGGCGAACAGGCCGTGGGTCAGCATCTCCAGCCCGGCCGTGGCACCCCGGACCGCGGTCGCCGTCTCCGCCGGATCGCCGCCGAGCAGCCGTCCTACGTGATCACCCAGGACGAGAGGCGCAAGCAGCCACGAGACGTAGACGACAGCCCGCGCCCGGGAGTCGTCCGTGGACCGCACCCAGCCCTGATTCTCGCCCTCGGCGAGCCAGGCTTCGGTGCGCTCCACGATCTCGGTGAACAGCGCGGACACTCCACTCGTACCCTCCAGAAACGCCCGGGCCAGATAGCGTCGCACGGGCGTGGCGGCGTGCAGCACCTCCGCCAGCGCATCGGTTCCTTCGCCGCTGCCAGAGCGGATCGAGTCGAGCACGTGGTCGTCACACGCCTGTCGCAGGCCGTCCTTGGAGCCGAAATGGTGCAGCACCAGCCCCGGTGACACCCCGGCGTCCCCGGCCACCGCCCGCACCGAGGTGCCTGCCACACCGTCGGCACCGAATCTGGCCAGCGCGGCATCGCGAATCCGAGCCCGCGCGGTCAGATCAGATACTGAACTCATGTTCAGAGTATTGAACACTTGTTCAGTTCAGTCAAGCGGCGGCGAAGACATCACGCAAGAACATGCCGAATCAGCCGGCTAGGCCAAACTGGTGACAGAACCTTCTTTTACTATTCCTTTAAGTCTCTATAGGGAATCTTTACGCCCAGGAGTGCCGGGAAGTCTGGTCGGCGGCCTGGCCCACCCCACGGGCCGAGGTAAAGCCATGCCGTAGAGCGGAGACCGATGCTCCAGCGTTTCGCCAGAGAACTTCTTTCCGGACTGACCGTGGCCATCGTGGCGCTTCCGCTGGCGATCGCGTTCGGGATCACCGCGACAGGCACCTCCGAAGGGGCGCTCGTCGGGTTGTACGGCGCGATCTTCGCGGGTTTCTTCGCCGCGGTGTTCGGCGGGACACCCGCCCAGGTGACCGGCCCGACCGGCCCGATCACCGTCGTCGCCACCGGGGTGATCGCCACGCACGGGCTCGAAGGCGCCTTCCTCGCCTTCGTCATGGCCGGCGCGTTCCAGATCCTGTTCGGCCTGTGCCGGCTCGGATCGCTCATCCGTTTCATCCCGCACCCGGTGGCATCCGGTTTCATGGGTGGAATCGCGTTGATCATCATCCTCGGCGAACTGGACCAGGTGCGGAAAAGCTTCCTGGTCGTCGCGGCCACGATCGTGCTCATGCTCGTGGCCGCGCGGGTGATCAAGTCGATCCCGGCGAGCCTGATCGCGCTCGTGTTCATCGCGGCGATCCTTCCGTTCGCCGAGCCCCTGCTGCAGAACCTGCGCATCGGACCGGTCACGCTCAACGGTGCCGTCGACTACATCGGCCGGATCCCGGAATCCCTTCCGTCCTTGAGCATCCCGGATTTCAGTGGCTCGCTGCTGCTCACACTCGTCCTGCCCGCGCTCAGCATCGCCTTGCTGGGGTCGATCGACTCTCTGCTGACCTCGGTCGTGATGGACAACATCACCGGCCGTCGCCACCGCAGCAACCGGGAACTCGTCGGCCAGGGCCTCGGCAACATGGCCAGTGGCCTGTTCGGTGGCCTCGCTTCAGCGGGCGCGACCGTCCGCTCGGTGGTCAACGTCCGCAGCGGTGGCCGCACCGGACTGTCGGCCGCGACGCACAGTGTCATCCTGCTCGGCCTGGTCGCGGGTCTCGGGGCGGTCGTCCAGTTCATTCCCCTCGCCGTGCTGTCCGGAATCCTGATCTTGACCGCGATCGGCATGTTCGACTGGGAAAGCCTGCGCAAGATCCACGTCGCGCCCCGGGGCGACGTGGTCGTGATGTTCGCGACGATGATCATCACGGTGCTGGTCGACCTGACCGTGGCGGTCGCGGTCGGCGTCGCTGTGGCGCTCGTCGTGCACTTCGCGCAATCACGGCGAGGCAAGGCATCCGTCGTCCAGGACGAGACGGGCACCTACCGTGTCGATGGCCCCTTGTCGTTTCTCTCCATCGACCGCGTCCTCACCCGGCTCCGCGACGACGAACCGAAACTGTCACTGCGCCTCGACAAGGTGAGCTACATGGACATGTCCGGCGCCAAGGGGTTGCTGACCTTCCTCGATCACTCTCGCGGTTCCGACATCCAGGTCGACCTCGGAGAGCTGCCACCTCACGTCGAACACAGACTCATCACGCTCGCGAACGACGAGCAGCGCGACAGCCTCAGATCCGTCACCGAAACCGCGGACCGAGCGACCGAGAGGCGGTCCTGACGGGCGACGTCAACGCGGGGCGAGCGCCAGTTCCAGAAGGCGGGACGCCGAGATCACGCCGAGCAGCGTCTTGTCCCGCATGACCGCGACCAGCGGGCAGCGGAGCCTCGCCATCATGGCGGCGACCTCGATGATCGTGTCGTCGGAGTTCACCCGGGGCAACTCGGTCGGCTCGTCCGGAAGCAGCGAGCTCACCTTGCGGCCGCCCAGTTTGTCGGCGACGCGATCGGCCATCGACTCGTTCAGGACACCGGCGAGCGACGGGTCGTCCTGAACGTAGGTCGGTACGAGAAGACGGACTACCTCGGATGCGGGCAGAACCGACTGCGGACAACCCGATCGATCGGTCACGACGATGCCGGGGAGACGATGTTCCGCGAGGAGCCGTGCCGCGTCGAGCGCGTCGGAATCCATGTCCACGACCGGGAATTCCTCGGCCATCTCAGCGGCATGCATGTAAGTCAGAGTAGGCCGTCCCGGCCCGGTCCGCCCGGTTCAGCTGTCGTTACTGTCCGATTCTTTACGCCCGTCCGGGAACCCGGCGTGTCCCGCCGATTCGTTCCGTTCCTGCCGTAGGTGCACGACGCGAAGTGCTGCGATCAGGACCACGAACACCGCGATCAGCGCGAGCGGGCCGAGCAATCCGGACATCGGTTTCCCTCATCCCACGACGGTGTGGCCTTCGGTTTATCCAGGGTACAGGAGTCGCCACCACTGGTTACCCACATCCGTTCGTCGCCCGAGTTGCCACTCGCCCGCGTTTACGGCATCTTGACGCGTGGAGCGCCGGGAAGTCTGGTCGGCACACCCGGCCCACTTGGGCCGGGTCGGTCGGCATGGACGGGATACGTGAGCGCACAAGTGGTCTGGCAGCGTCTTCGACGAACACCCACCTCTGACCTTCTCCCTCGGGACGCGGCATGAGCGCCGTCGTCGCCGTCGCCGTGTTCGTCGTGGCCTATCTGTTCATCGCCACCGAGAAGATCCCCAAGATGGTCACCGCCCTCGCCGGTGCGGGCATCGTGCTCGCCGTCGGCGTGGTCGGCTCCGAAGACGCGTTCTACTCCCACGAAACCGGAGTCGACTGGGACGTCGTCTTCCTGCTGCTCGGGATGATGATCATCGTCGGCGTCCTGCGCAAGACCGGTGTCTTCGAGTTCACCGCGATCTGGGCCGCCAAACGAGCCAAGGGCTCACCGCTGCGGATCATGATCCTGCTGGTGCTCATCACCGCGATCGCGTCCGCGTTCCTGGACAACGTCACCACGGTGCTGCTCATGGCCCCGGTGACACTGCTGGTGTGCGACCGGCTCGACATCAAACCGGTCCCCTTCCTGATCGCCGAGGTCATGGCCTCGAACATCGGCGGCGCAGCCACCCTGATCGGCGATCCGCCGAACATCATCATCGGCAGCCGCGCCGGACTGACGTTCAACGACTTCCTCGTCAACATGGCGCCGATCGTGGCGATCGAGATCATCGTCTTCTGCCTTGTCCTGCCAAGGCTGTTCCGCGGTTCCTTCACCGTCGACCCGGACCGGGTCGCCGACGTCATGGCACTCAACGAACGCGAAGCCATCCACGACAAGAAGCTCCTCGTCAAATGCGGCGTCGTGCTCCTCGGCGTTTTCACCGCGTTCATCGGGCACTCGATCTTCCACATCGAGCCCTCGATCGTCGCCCTGCTCGGCGCCGGAGTCCTCGTCCTGCTGTCCCAGGCCAAACCGAAGGACTACCTGGCCAGCGTCGAGTGGGAAACGCTGCTGTTCTTCGCCGGGCTGTTCATCATGATCGGCGCACTGGTCAAAACCGGCGTCATCGGCGATCTCGCGAAACTCGCCGCCGACGCCACCGGCGGCAACGCCCTCCTCGCCGTCATGCTCATCCTCGGCGTCTCGGCGCTCCTGTCCGGCGTCGTCGACAACATCCCCTACGTCGCCACCATGAGCCCACTCGTCCTCGGACTCACCAACGACATCGCCGACCCGACCCATTCCGAAGCGCTCTGGTGGTCCCTCGCCCTCGGCGCCGACTTCGGCGGCAACGCCACCGCCATCGGCGCCAGCGCCAACGTCGTCGTCCTCGGCATCGCCGCCCGCGCCGGAAGCCCCATCTCCTTCTGGGAATTCACCAAGAAAGGCGTCATCGTCACCCTGATCACCGTCCTCGTCGCCGCCCCCTACCTCTGGCTCCGCTACTTCGTCTTCGCCTGACCCCGAAGAACCGACAGGATCCCGATCTCGGAAGAATGACGGCGAGCTCGCTCAATCGTCAGACAGTCGTCAGGTTCGCCCCGGCCACGAGCCGGAAGAATATCGGGGAAACCGGAGTGTCTAGGAGACCGATGAGCGTAGAAACCCCGCAGGCGCAAGACGTCGTGCGCAATGTGACCGTTCGGCTTGGCAACGAGTTCTCGACGAAGCTGTCGTCTGTGGCGGTGGGCGTCATCGTCCGCGCCGCCTATCGCGATCTCCAGGAGCAGATCGTCCCCGAGGCGCTCGGGGACATGCTGCACCGCCTCGCACGTCACCGCATCGCGCGGCTTGTGCAGGTTCTGTGATGCGCTACGAGCAGCACTGCCCGATCGCGCTCGCGGCCGAGGTGGTCGGTGAGCCCTGGACACTGTTGGTCATCCGCGAGCTGCTGAACGGCAGTACCGCGATCGACGACATCGCGGCCGGCGTGCCGGGTATGTCCGCCGGGCTGCTGACCAAGCGGCTCCGCAAGCTCGGCTCGGCGGGTCTGGTGGTACTCGGAACGCGCCGCGCCGAGTTGACCGCCTCGGGTCGTGAGCTGGCCGAGGTCATCGAACAGCTCGGCCACTGGGGCGCACGGCGGCTCCCGCCGCCGCGATATGGCGATCTCAACCCCGCTCTGGTCCTTCGTGACCTTTGCCGGGAGATCGACCGCACTCTGCTGCCCGCGGAGGCTGTGTCGATCCACTTCCGGTTCACGGAATCTCCCGGATCGCGCTGGTGGTGGCTGGTGCTCTCGCAAACCGTCGCCGCGCCGACGGTGCACGATCCGAGACTTCCCTTGGCAATGCGCATCGAGTGCACGCTCGGCGCCCTCGCACGCGTCTGGCTCGGGCACACCGAGTGGCTCGACGCTCTCCGGGACAAAGCGATCATCATCACCGGACCGCGGACCGCCGTACGCCAAGCCATCACCTGGATCGGCACCAGCCGTTTCGCCGGCGACGCCACTATCGGCCCCGATGCACCGCTACTGTCCTCATAGGACGACTCGTCTCGTGCCGCCGCGGCGGCGCCAAGGAATCCCGTCGAACCGGCCGGTTGACCCAGGAATCGAAGACCAGGACAAGACCGGCGATCGCGAAACCGGCGCCCGCGAGCGACCACATCCCCAGAGCAGACATGAGCACCCCGGCCAAGAAAGCCGGTACGACCGCGAACAAGCAGAACGGGTCCGGCCTTCCGAAAACCTTTCGCCTGCCGTTTTCGGAAATCATGGCTTCCTCTCGTTCGCTCCGGCCTCGAGAAGTTCGAAGGCGCGGAGCTCCGCGACTCTCGCCTTCTCCTCAGCTTCTCCTGCGAGTTCTCGGTGTCGCAACGCCGCGAAGGCATCGTCGCGGCACCGGATCGCCTCCCCTCGTTCGCGGTGCCCCTCGGCCCTCCGGATGGCCGCGTAAGCACGATGGATCTCGATCTCACGGGCCGTCATACCCCGCACGAACCGCGTGGCCTTACCTCGGTGTTCCGCCGCCGCGGCAAGCTCTTCGTAGGCCATGTAATGACACATGGCTACTTCCGCCAGATCTCGCTGGCGGTGCGCCACTGCGGTTTGCCCGGAGGCCAGCGACTCGGCCGCCCGCTCGAGGCGCTCCCCCGCTTCCCCGCGTACCCGAGCGGCCTCGGCCCGCAACTGCTTGGCTCGCCGGATCCCGTTGTCGACGCCGTCCCCCAGGACCGGCGCGCCATCGGATGCCACCGAGTGTGTCCTCAGCCCCACGTACGACAGTTCGGTCAAGGCCCTGCTGTGCAACCTGACGGAGAGAGCCATCGTTCGTCCTCGTTGTCTGCGGATACGGTGCGCTCGCCGAGCGTGTCATGGAACCCGGAAGGCCGACCTGACGAAATCCTTACGATCGGCCGACCTGAGGCGAAGAGTCACATTCCCGTGAGCGACTCCGCCGAACGCCTGTCCGCTTCCTTGGCGGCGAGTTCATGCCTCTGGGCAGCCGCCTCGTCACCGGCCGTTCTGGCCGAGAACGCCGCGGCGCGTTCATGATGTGCCTCGGCGCGGCGGATCGCCGTGAACGAACGATCGATCAAGAGTTTCCATTGTGGAGAGTCACGAGGGTGGACTTTCGCCCCCGCACGGGCTTCCGCGGCGTTGGCGAGCTCGTGATAAGCGAACCCGTGGTGAGCGGCCACCTCACCAAGCAGGCGTTGCGACTTGGCACGCGCGAACGCGTCTGGTTCTCCGCCCGATTCGATCTCCGCGGCCAACGTCCGATGCCCGTCCGCGACGGCCCAAGACCGGTCCGCGTCATCGCGCAGCCGTCGCACCTTGGGAGGGATTCCCGTGTTGAGAGCGACTTCGGCTTGTGGCGTGAGAACGTCGGTGGTCATGGGTGTTCCTCCCGTGTTTCGGTGAGCGTGATTTCACCCTGACACGAGCCTCGCCCTTTGAAACTGACGAGTGCCTTACGATCGAAGGCTGTTAGCCTGGCCGGCGGAAGGAGATACCGACTGTGTCCACCCGTGTTCTCCTCGTCGAGGACGACGTGATGATCAGTGAAGCCTTGAGTCTCGCGCTGGCCGACGAAGGCTTCGACGTCGCCTGTGCGGAAACCGGCGAAGACGGGCTCGAACTGCTCGCAGGCGGCCAGTTCGATGTCATTCTCCTCGACCTCATGCTGCCGGGCATCGACGGCCTCACCGTCTGCCGGTCCGTGCGCGAGCAAGGAGCACTGCCGATCATCGTGATCACCGCCCGCGCGGACACCCAAGACGTGATCGCGGGCCTCGAAGCCGGCGCGGACGACTACGTCACCAAACCACTGGTAGCCGGCGAACTCGCGGCACGGATCCGTGCCCTCCTCCGCCGCACCGCACCACCTCCCCCGACCAGGTTCACCGTGGGCGGCCTGGAAATCCAGCCCGACGAAGAGAGTGTGCGGCGCGATGGGGATCCAGTGCACCTGACCCGCACCGAGTTCCGTCTCCTCGCCGAACTCGCCGGCGCCGAGGGCCGGGTCGTCACCAGGGAACAATTGCTGCAGCGAGTGTGGGGCCACGACTACTTCGGCGACACGCGGCTGCTGGATGTCCACATCAGACGGTTACGCCGCAAGGTCGAACCCGATCCCGACAATCCCAGTCTCGTGCTCACCGTGCGTGGACGCGGCTATCAAATCGCCACGGGATCATGACCCGCGCGGAGCTCCGGTCCGCGCTACGGCGGCTGTCCCTGCGCTGGCGCGTGGCAGGCGCGTTCGGCCTCTGCCTGGCGGTCGTGATGACCGTGCTCGGGGTCGCGACCTGGAACCTGACCACCGGCTACATGCTCGACCAACGCGAGCAGAGCACCTTGCGGCAGTCGGAGGTCAACGTCGGCCTGGTCGACAAAGCGCTCGCCGAGCATTCCGACAACCTCACCGAGCTCCTGACCGGGCTCGCCAGTGGCCCGGACTCGTCCATCCTCCTGTCCCGGCTCGACGGCTGGCTCACCAGCGGACGGCAGATCGAGCCCCGCGTCATTCCGGCCGCCCTGCTGAAGAGCGCACGTGAAGGCGTCGCCGCACGGCAGAGGTTCACCGCCGACGGCATCCCCGTGCTCGCCATCGCGACACCGGTGGGAAGTGGCGAGAGCATCTACGTCGAGCTGTACCCGCTGCTGGAGCTGGATCGGACCTTCCGGTATCTCAGCATCCTGCTGATCACCGGCACCGTCGTGGCGGCGATGTTCGGCGTTGCCCTCGGCGCCTGGACCACCAAACGCGCCCTGCGTCCGCTCTCCGTGCTCCGCGGAGCCGCGGCCAGGGTGGCACGCGGGGATCTGAAGACCCGGCTCCCGCATCAGGACGATCCGGACCTCGCCCCGCTCGCCACGAGTTTCAACACCACGACCGAACAATTGGAACAACGAGTAAGCCGGGACAAACGCTTCGCCGCGGACGTCAGCCACGAACTCCGCTCGCCGCTCACCACGATGGTCAACGTCACTCAGGTCATGACCCGCCGCCAGGACACGATGGACCCGACCGCCCGCAAAGCACTGGGACTGCTCGACGCGGAACTGCACCGCTTTCAGGGCATGGTCGTCGACCTGCTCGAGATCTCCCGCGCCGACCAAGACGACGTCACCGAGTCCGCCGAACTGGTGGACCTCGACGACCTTCTGCGCAACGTTCTCGACAGCAGAGGCACTTCCGAATCACCTCTCCACACCGATCCCGACACCCCGCTCGTCTTCGCCGACCGCCGCCGCATCGACCGGGTCGTGACCAACCTGCTCGACAACGCCGACCGCTACGGCGGAGGCGCCGTGGCGGTGACCCTGCGCAGACGGGGTGACCACGCGAGGATCGAAGTGGACGACGCCGGCAGTGGCGTTCCGCCCGCTCTGCGGGAGCGCATCTTCGAACGCTTCGCCCGCGGTCTGCACGCCGGCCGGCGTGACCGCGACACCGGCAGCGGGCTCGGGCTGGCCATCGTCGCCGACCACGTCCACCGCCACGGCGGCACCGTCTGGGTCGAAGACCGCCCCGGCGGCGGCGCCCGCTTCATCGTCGAACTCCCGGAGGCGACCGCGTGAAACCCTGGCCGATCCTCGTAGTCACGGCAGCCGCCCTAGGCCTCGGCGGCTGCGGTGTGACCGATCAGGACGAACCCGAGCCGATCGCCACTCTCGCACCGAGCACCACCCCGACAGTCTCCAGCCGCTCGGTCCCGCCCACGTCGCCGCATGGTCCTACGCAATCGTCAGGCACTCGTCAGGTGCAGACCCCCGTATCGCCTACACAATGAAGAAAGTCGTCGACGAGGAGGAGAGGGCATGACCGTCCACGACCACCACACCGACGACATCACCGACGAAGTCCGCCAATGGCTCTCCCGCGAGTTCTCCTCGTCCTTGAGCGAGTCCGCGGTCACCGAGATCGTGTGCTCCGCCCACGCAGATCTCGAAGGCCAGATCCGGCCTGACGCGATGGGAGAAATGCTGCACCGGCTCGCCCGGTTCCGCGTGCTCCGGACACTCGCGAGCCGGTGATACGTCGCGGACCGACATGGCCGAAGGCTGTGCCCAGCGTCGGAATAGACCTCGGTGATGCCGGGAGACGCGAGTTATCCATAGCCCACGGTCGTGGCCGTGACGACGAAGTATCACCAATGGTTCTCCGGCAGGACCAGTTCGCTTCCCACAGGTTCTGCCAGCAGCATCAGCGGCCAGGTGGTCACAGAGACGGAGGGGAAGACCAGCACTCCGGTTCCGGACAGCGACGAGTTCCTACCAGCTGACGTGCTGATGAAACGTCAACTTCCAGCCGTCGTAACGGCGAACGTAAACGCTGCTCACGCGGGCTGAGTAAGGAACCCCGTCTTTGGTGGCGGCGACCCGGTAGTTGACCGCGCCGACCACGCGGCTGAGCCTTGCCGCGCTCAGATCGGCAAGGCTATGCGCCGTCCAGGTCGCCCCGCACAAGGCTGACAGGGCGGCTTCACGTTCCTGGATCGGCTTTCTGTCAATCAGGAGAACCACGACACGATCGTGGAGCACGTTCTCGTAGAACGACCGTGCGGCGGCCGGTTCGTCGGTGAGCACACGCCAGGCACCTCGCTCCAGGCCTGCCAGCGCGTCCACGGCTATCGCTTCACGATCCCGCGCAGGAGCCTTCCGTGCCCGGGCTCACTGGCTGACCGTTTCACGATTCATGCCCAGCCCTCGCCGATCTGTCGTAGCCCGTATCGGGCTGTCGCTGCGCGTCCTCCGGCATGCACCGGATAGCGATCAGCATCCCGCACCTCGACGCGAACGAACCTGACAATCACCTTACGTTTTGACCTGCCGCGTACTCAGCGAGCCCCGTCGCCGTTCTCGTCATCGTACGCCGCACTTGCCTTTCCGAGGAACGGAATCCTACTTTCGCGCGCGGAATACGTTCCGGGCCAACGAATTCTGGTTCCTCCGCCGGGAATCTCGTGGAGGCCGACCGTTGCCCGGCGATCCGCCAATTGTGGGTTTTCCACGGTCTCGTAGGCGAACCGCTTCCCAGGCGTGAGGCTCGTGATCCGTTCCCGGGCGACAGACCGGCCTGCCCGAAAGGCACGGGTGGCACCCACCTCGTCACACCCGTCCGGCGAGAGGCCGGCGGAGCGGCTGACGTCCAGCTCACCGGTCCCCGACCAGGCGGGCCACGTCCTCGGGTCCAGCAGCAATGCCCACACGACCGCAGGCGGTGCCGTCGATTCGGCCAAAACGTCGTACGACCGCACCGCGGGTCCCTCCAGGAAAGGTGATTGTGCTGACGACCCCGGATCAGGCCACAGGTCGCGCCTGCCGGTAAACCGATCGAGCTTTCTGGAATCATTAGTCCATTATGGACGATAGTCCATAATGGACATGCCCGAAGGCTTCATACGGCCGACAACAACCGTCACGCTGATCAGCTGTTGCAGAGGCACAAGCTTCATGAAGCGTGAATAAAGCGAAACAGGCAAATAATCCCCGTGGTCAACGGTGTTTCACCCCAGCGGGTGGCTAGCCTCCCCCAGGCGGGCGACACCCGAGTGGCCGCTTGTCCGGGGCAGGCCGGGCCTGGATGTTGCGATACCAGTGTCTGTCGGCGTCCCGGCGACAGCGCACTCGACGCGGAACTCACGAAGGACCTCTTCGGTGATGGCTTCCTTCGCCTTGAACCAGGTGTCAGGAGGGAACGAGCGATTGCCGAAGGGTGCGCCGAACCGTTCACCGCCGCGACGACGGGCGGTGCTCCGAATACCGTCATGAAGTGCTCCTCCAGCTCGTGAAGTGGGCCGGGCACCGACTCCGCCGACGCTAGGCAGTTCCGGACGGGCACGATGCGGCCGGACGTCTCGGCACGCAGGGGCTTTCGGCCCTGTATCGAGTGACGGCACGGAGACAGGCTCGAACCGGAATTCTTCGGTGGACCAGGAGAAAGCATGAAGGCACTGGTTTACGACGGGCCGGGACGGCGGGCTCGGACCGACCGGCCTCAGCCGGATCTCGCCGCGGCGACCGACGCGATCGTCCGCGTCGACGCGGTCACCATCTGCGGCACCGACCTGCACATCCTCAAAGGCGATGTCCCGGCCGTGGAGCACGGCAGGACCCTCGGTCACGAGGCGGTCGGCACGATCATGGAGGTCGGCCGGGCGGTGACGACCTTGAAGCCGGGCGATCGGGTGCTCGTCTCCTGCATCACCGCGTGCGGGCGGTGCGAGTACTGCCGGAAGGCGTCGCGGACGAGGCCGCCTTGATGCTGGCCGACATCATGCCGACTTCCTACGAAGTCGGCGCCCGCAACGGGAAGGTCCGGCCCGGCGACTGTGTCGCGATCGTCGGGGCGGGGCCGATCGGGCTCGCCTCGATCACCACGGCGCGCCCGCCACGGTGCACCTGGAGAACCTCTGGATTCGCGACATCACCATCACCACGGGCCTGGTCGACACCTCGAGCACCTCGATGCTGGCGGCAGAGAGGATCGCCGAGCCCATGAATCCCCAGGAAGTCCCGGCCCAGCGGGCCGGATCTGCTTGTGGGGTAGTTGTCGGTGCCCCCGGTGAGATTCGAACTCACACTGGACGGGTTTTGAATCCGTTGCCTCTGCCAGTTGGGCTACGGGGGCGATGCCCGGTGAACTTTACGGGATCGCGGGAGCACGTCTCCCGCCGGGCCCGGGAGTGTGACGACCGTCTGACGTGGTGAACGCCATCTAGCCGTCTGGATCGTTCCCGGTAGGCTTCAGGTTCGCGGACAGCCCGCGAGCCGAACTGCCCGACGACCTTCAGGAGGACCCCGGTGACCGAGCAGGCTGCCGAGGCCAACGGTGCCGTCGCCGCACCCCAGCGGCGGGTGCTCGTGGCCGAAGATGAGGCCCTCATCCGTCTGGACCTCGTCGAGATGCTCCGCGAAGAGGGCTACGAGGTTGTCGGTGAGGCCGGGGATGGCGAACAGGCCATCAACCTGGCCACCGAATTGAAGCCCGACCTGGTGATTCTCGACGTCAAGATGCCCAAGCTCGACGGTATCGAGGCCGCTTCCAAGATCACCGGCGACCGGATCGCGCCGGTCGTCATCCTGACCGCGTTCAGTCAGCGCGACCTCGTCGAGCGGGCCAGGGACGCGGGCACGATGGCGTACCTGGTCAAGCCGTTCGCCAAGCGTGACCTGGTGCCCGCCATCGAGCTGGCCGTGAGCCGGTTCGCCGAGCTCCAGGCCCTCGAGTCCGAGGTCGCCGGCCTCACCGACAGGCTCGAAACGCGCAAGGTCATCGACCGTGCGAAGGGTCTGCTGATGAGCCGTCAGGGGCTCACCGAGCCGGACGCGTTCCGCTGGATACAGCGCACCGCGATGGACCGCAGGACCACGATGAAGGCGGTGGCCGAGGCCGTCGTCGAGAGCATCGGCTGACGAAAGACCCGTGAAGGCCACCTCCGTCGCCGGAGGTGGCCTTCCGTTTATAGGCCGCTTGCCGCCCGCATCACCCAGTAGACGTCTGTGTTCTCGACGGTGCCGCCCAATCGGGCGGAGCCGGGGCCTTCGGCGGTGACGGGAGTGTCGGCGCCGGTGTGACCGTGGGTCGTCCAGTCCACAGTGAACTGGAGCTTCGAGCCCGGTACATCGAACGGACCGTCCTGGTCAGGGTCGGTTTCGTCGGTGTCGTAGTTCTCGATGCTCAGCCCGCCGGTCTCGTGGTCGCCGCCGATGATCACCAGCGTGTCAGGATGCGCGCGGACGAACCGCAGGACCTCGGCGATAGTGGCGTCGAGCGCACGACCGGCGTCGATCACGCCGTGCGCGTTGTTCTCGTGCGACATCCCGTCGGTCCCTTCCTCCTCCAGGAAGAGGAAGAATCCGCGCGGATTCTTCGACAGTGTGTCCAGCGCCTTGCGCGCCATCTGCTGGAGCGGCACCCGCGGCGCGTACTTCCCGACGCCGTCCGGGCCGTAGTCGACCATGTCCTCGTTCGCGAACAGGCCGAGGATCCGGTTCGCCCGCGTGTTCCGCAGTTCGTCGCCGTCACGCACGTAGGTGTAGCCCGTTCGCTGCGCGCGTTCGACCAGGTCGCCGTAGGGGCTGCGACTCTCCTCCCCTGGCTTGTCCGGCCAGAGCCCGGGGTTCCCCTTCGGGTACCACCAGTCCTCACCGCCGCCGAGCAGGACGTCCGGGCGGCTGTTCTCGATGTACTGCTTCGCGATGTCGCTCTGCGAATCCCTGCTGGGCACGTGCGCCGCGAAGGCCGCCGGCGAGGCGCCGGTCACCTGCGCGGTGGTGACCAGGCCGGTCGACTTCCCGGCCCGCTTCGCCCGTTCGAGGATCGTTTCCAGCGGACGTCCCCGGGTGTCCACCCCGACCGCGCCGTTGCGTGTCTTGTGCCCGGTCGCCAGCGCGGTGGCCGCCGCGGCCGAGTCGGTGACGATCTCGTCCTCGTCGTCGGACGACGTCCGCACGAGACCGGTCGCCGCGAGCCCGTCCATCGCCAGCTGACCACGTTTGCCCTTGAGCGCCAGCCGGAGCAGATCACGCTGGCCCAGGCCGAGGCCGTCACCCTGGATGTAGATGATGTTGCGCGCGGCGCGCGCCCCGGAACCCGCCGTCGTCGGGTCCGCGACAGCGGCCGAGCCGCCGCAGAGAACCACCAGAACCGTCGCCGCCGCCAGACCACGTCCGCGCACATCGCCTCCCGTTAGTTAGGAACCTTTCCTAACAGAGAAGCCACGCGAAGGCCAGAAAAGCCCGTGAAGGATACCCAGCGACGGTGAGATCCAGACCACACGATCGGGTCGTGACGATCTTGTCCCGGCTGGGTCTATGGAGTGTGGAAGTGAAGAACTTCCGCCGCAGCCAACGGAATCCGAACCGAGGAGATTGCGATGACGAACACCGCCACCACCGCCAAGCCGAACTCGAACTCCGCCGCCCCCGCCGAGAACAGCGCGCTCACCTCCAGTCAGGGCGTAACGACGATCGCCGACACCGTCGTGCAGAAGGTCGCGGGCCTCGCGACCCGTGAGATCACCGGCGTCCACGCGCTCGGCGGCGGCGCCGTGCGTGCCTTCAACGCTCTTCGCGAGCGCATCCCGGGCGCCACCGCGTCCGCCGGGCAGGGCGTCTCCGTCGAGGTCGGCGAGCGCCAGGCCGCGGTCGACCTGCAGATCGTCGTCGAATACGGCGTCGCGATCGCGGATCTCGCCAAGTCGGTGCGCCGCAACGTGATCGGCGCGGTCGAACAGATGACCGGACTCGAGGTCGTCGAGGTCAACATCAACGTGTCCGACGTGCACATCCCGGGCGACGACGACACCGACGAACTCACCGAATCCGGCCGCGTCCAGTGACCACCGGCGCCGGTCCGCGCCCGAAAGCAAGGAGAACGTTCATGAACGCCACCCATCTCGGCCTGTTGACCGGTCTCGTGCTCGGCGTGGCCGGCGCGTTCGGCGGCTTCGGCGCCTTCCTCGTCGTGCTCGTCCTCGCCGTCCTCGGCCTGCTGGTCGGCCGGTTCCTCGACGGCAAGCTCGACCTTTCGGCCCTGGCCGGCCGCGACAGGGGCTGACCGCCATGACGACCATGACCCCCGCCGCGCCGGACACGGACGGGCGCGGCGGGCTGACCGTGGCAGGCGGCGCCGTCGAGCGGATCGCCGCACGGGCGATCACCGAACTCGACGGCCTCGGCGGCGCGGCGTCACGGGTGCTCGGGATCGCGGTCGGCGGCGAAGACCTCGACCAGGGCGCCAAGGTGAGCGCGAACGTCACCGGCTCGACAGCCACCTTGGACGTCCGGCTCTCGGTGAGGTACCCGCTTTCGGTCCGTGCCACCACCGAAACCGCGCGAGAGCACCTGATCCGCCGCGTCGGCGAACTCTCCGGCCTGACGGTGGCACGCGTCGACATCACCGTCACGGCCCTGCACTCCGCGGAGCCCGAAACGAGGAGGGTCCGATGAAACGGCGCCCCCGCCGCAGCGTCCCGGCCGTGCTCGTCGCCCTCGTGGTGCTCGCCGGCTGTGTCCTGGCCGCCGCCGTCGCGGTCCAGACGATCCTCGGGGAGAAACCGTGGATCAGCTACGACGCCCTCGCGTCCGCGCTACACGACTCCCGATGGAGTGATCCGCTGCCGGCGATCGCCGGTGGCGGGGTCGCGCTGATCGGTTTGCTGCTCCTCGTGAGCGCGATCATCCCGGGGAGGCCGACCGTGCTGCCGCTCGAAGGCGGCCCGGATTCCGGCGCCTCCCGGCGCAGCTACCGGTCGACACTGCGCGCCGCCGCCTCCACTGTGGACGGTGTCTCGGCGGCGAAACTGAAGGTCAAGCGGCGCGGGATCGTCTCGGTGGTGACCACCGGGCGGACGAACACCGCGGGACTCGCCGACGCCGTCCGCGCCGCCATCGAGCATCGCCTCGCCCAGATCGGCCCCGCCACCGTCCCGGCCGTGCGGGTCCGGGTCAAGGCCACCAGGAGCGCGTCATGACCGATCTCAACCGTCCCGCCCGGCTGAACCGCACCCTCCTGGTGCTGACGGGGCTCGTGCTGCTCGCCGGTGGCGTGTTCGCCGTCGCCACCCATTTCGGCAGGATCCCGCTGATCGAGCCCGGCAGCGCACTCGTGCCCGGCACGGCCCTGCCGCCCGGCTGGGCCTGGTACGCCGTCGCCGGGGGCGCGGTCGTCGTCGGACTGCTGACGCTGCGCTGGCTCATCGCGCAGCCCGCCCGCAAACCCAAGTCCCGCACCTGGCGCTTCGAGCAGGACACGGGCCGGACAGCGCTGGCCGCGAGCACCGCGGTGGAACCGTTCGTGGCGGAGGTCGCGGCCTATCCCGGCGTCCACGCCGCACACGCCACGCTGGGCGGTCCCCAGGACGCGCCGATACTGGCCGTGGTGCTGAGCGCCGAACAGGACGGCGATCTGGCCGCCATCCGCGAGCGCGTCACCGAGGAAGGTCTCCCACGGCTGCGCCAGGCGCTGGACCTCGACGAGCTTCCGACGACCATCGAGTTCCGCTTCTCCACCAAGACCGGCCCCCGCCTGCATTAGCACCCGTCCGCTCCCCCGCCGGCTCCGAACGCCTCGTGAGAGGTGTGTGTCGGTGAGGGGAGCTGGGTGCGGTGAACGGTGGCCAGGCGGAGCTGGAAGCGGAACTCGACCGATTCTGCCGCCGGGTCGCCGGCGCCGCGGAAATCACGCTCGGCCTGCGGAACCTTCCCGAACTGCGCGACATCCGCTCCGTGGTCGCCGACAGCCTCGGCTTCGGCCGCGGCGAGGACGAACCGCTGGGTGCCCTCCTGCTCGTCATCGACGAGCTGGTGAGCAACGCGTACCGGCACACGGACGGACCCGGTGAACTGCGCGTCAACAGGCATGTCCGCAGCTTCATGGTCGAAGTCTCCGACGACGACCCCGATCTGGAAGCCTTGCGTTCCGCACCCGAAAGCACGCACTACGGACTCCGTTTGATCACCCAGCTTTCCCTCGATTGGGGTTTCCGCGGCGAGCGGGCCGGGAAAACGGTGTGGGCACTGGTTCCCGCGCAGCTGTACTACGAACAGTGAAGATCGGAACGTTGAGGAGCACCCGCATGTCCATCGTGACCCGAGCCGCCGACACCGTGCTCGACCGGACCCTGCTCGGTTACAGCAGCGTCGGGCCCTTCCTGCGACGCCGGTGGTGGCCGGCGGACCCCTCGCCGGACGCGCTCGCGGGCAAGGTCGCCGTGGTGACCGGTGCGAAGGCGGGCTTGGGCAAGGCGACCGCCATCGGGCTGGCGAAGCTGGGCGCGACCGTCCGGATCGCGGTCCGCGGTGACGGCGACGCCGCCCGCGCCGAGATCGAACGCGCCGTGCCCGGCGCGCGGATCGTCGTCGACCAGTGCGACGTCAGCCTGATCTCGTCCGTGCGCGACTACGCGAAGGACCTCGACGGCGAGGTCGACGTGCTCGTGCACAACGCCGGTGTGATGCCCGCCGAGCGCTCGGAAACGGCCGAGGGGAACGAGGTCATGCTGGCCACGCATGTGCTCGGCCCGCATCTCCTCACCGCGTCGCTCCGGCCGAAGTTCGCCGACGGCGCGCGGGTGATCTGGGTCAGTTCCGGCGGGATGTACGGCCAGCCTCTGCGCACCGACGACCTCCAGTACCTCCAGGGCGAGTACAAACCGGCCGCCGGATACGCGCGCACCAAACGCATGCAGGTGGTACTCGCCGAACTCTGGGCGGACGAGCTGGACGGCTCCGGGGTCACCGTGCACAGCGCCCATCCCGGCTGGGCCGACACCCCCGGGGTCGCGACCTCCTTGCCGACGTTCCAGAAGGTGACCCGGCCGATCCTGCGGAACCCCGAGCAGGGCGCCGACACCTTCGTCTGGCTCGCCGCGGCCGAGGAACCGGCCCGGTACAACGGGATGTTCTGGCACGATCGCGTCCAGCGGCCAACGCACTACCTCGGCAAGACCCGGGAAACCGCCGCGCAGCGCCAAGAACTCTGGCAGGCTTGCGGGCGGTCGACCGGTATCTAGACCAGGTTCACCATGACGACCGCCGGGACGGTGGGAGCAGGCGAGCCCCCGGCGGGTTCCGCGGTGATGCCGACCCGGTCGATCCCGCCCGGCAGGTCCGCGAGGACCGGTCGAGTCCGATGTGGACCATCGTCGGCCAGCAGCCCGGCGGAGCGCACGCCGCTCTTCCCGATGAGCCACACCTGATACGCCTTGCCGGGCGCCAACGGCGGGAGTTCACCGGCCAGCACGACGACCTTGCCCTGGCTCCGCGAGGTCACGACCGTGGTCTTCCCGGGCACGGCGCCCTTGACCGTCGAGGCGTCGGGTGCGGTGAGCACCGAGTTCACCGAAGCGAGCTGCTGCTGCGCGGGGTCGGTCCCCGGCTCGGTGTTCGCGGTGACCAGGCCGAACACCAGGGCCCCGGCGGCCGCCGCCGCGGCACCCCACAGGGCTACCCGCATCGGCGGCTTCTTCGCGGTCGGGGTTCGCCGTGCGGCCGTGACCAGCGGCGGCCACTGGCGGGTCTGGGCGATCTGGGTGAGCGTCGCTTCCCGCAGCCTCGGCGGCGGCGCGGCGGGGAGCGCGGCCCCCAACCGCGCCGCGGTCTCCCGCAGCTCCCGGACCTCCTGGCCGCACGCGGGGCAACCCCGCAGGTGCCGCTTGAACGCCGCGGCTTCCTCCGCCGGGACGGCGTCCACGGCGTAGGCCCCCGTCAGTGTGTGCAGTTCCGCCGTCATTGCCCCACCCCCAAGCAGTCGCGCAACCGGATCAGGCCGTCGCGGATGCGGGTCTTCACCGTGCCGGGCGCGGTCTTGAGCACTTCCGCGACTTCCGGGTAGGTGTATCCGTTGTAGTAGGCCAGCACCACCGATTCCCGTTGCAGATCGGTCAGCGCGGACAGGCACTGGCGCACCCGTTGCTGCTCCAGGTTGGTGATCGTCGACTCGGCGACCTCGTCGAACGGGCGGCGGAAGTCGAGCCTGCCCGCGCGGTCGTCCCTGTCGAGCGCGGCCTGATGCGAACGCACCCGGTCCACGGCCCGCCGGTGCGCGATGGTGAGCACCCAAGCCAGGGTGCTCCCCTTGCCCGGTTTGAACCGTGCGGCCGTCCGCCACACCTCCACCAGCACTTCCTGGGTCACCTCCTCGGCGAACGTGCCGTTGCGGACGACCCTGTTCACCACGCCCCACACCGGCCCCGCCACGACGTCGTAGAGGTCGGCGAACGCTTGTTCGTCACCGGCCGCGACCCGCTGCATCAGGCCCGGCTCGGCCTGCGCCGTCCCGGTGCCACCGTTTTCGCGCGGATTCGTCCGCACACCCTCGACCATCAAGCTGCCTCCACCTCACCCGACACCCGGCTACGCGGTTCCGCGGCGTCTGTGAGGGATTCGACGCCGAGGGTGGCGCGGACTGGTCGGGCAGGCGGGAAACACTCGAACGAGGCGGGCGCCTCACCCCTGTTCGTCGAGCACGGTGTCCATTGTGGACCGAAGGTGGCGCAGGAAAGCCTCGAACCGCTCGATCTCCTCCGCCGGGTACTCCGCCACCAGCGCCGTGAGCCCGGCGCTGAACGGGCCGAAGAACTCCCGCGCGGGCCCCTGGATGTCGGGGCCGCTGCGCAGGGTCACCTTCCGCCTGTCGGCGCTCTCCCTGGTCCGCACCACGTGACCGAGGCTCTCCAGCCGGTTCAGCAGGTTCGTGGTCGCGCCCGAGGTCAGCGCGATGCGTTCGCCGAGCCGGGCCGGGGACAGCGGCGAGCCGGTGTCTTCCGCGTAGAGGATCTCCACGAGGGCGGCGGCGTCGGTGGCGTGCAGGCCGAGCCAGTTCGCGAAACGCCGGGTGAACTCGGTGTAGTTCGCCCCGAAGCCGCGGAGGCCGTCCAGCAGCGACACGGCCCGCGCCGCGACATCGTCCTCCATCACCCCTCCTCGGATCCGTGCTTTGACAACCTACCGGCCGCAAATATACCTTCATGGTGAAGCTACTTTCTCATGAAGGAGTCACTTGTGCTTCCCGACCCGTTCGCCGCGACGACCCGCGGTATCACCGAGCCCGACCTGGTCCGCCCCGCGCTGCGGGCCGCCGGCCCCCTCGTCGAAGTGGCCGCCCCGGCGGGCGGAAGCGCGTGGATCGTGACCGAGGAGGAGCTGGCCCGCGAAGTCCTCTCCGACCCGCGCATCGCCAAGGATCCCGCGCTGGCCCCCGAGAAGTGGGACCGCGCCGGACTCGAACAGACCGCGGCCGAGCAGCCGTCCTTGACCACGCTGGACGGCCCCGATCACGTACTTCTGAGGCGCGCGCACGCCCCGCTGCTGAGCGCCAAACGGATTCAGGCGCAGTCCGGCCGCATCCACGAGATCGCGCGCGAACTGCTCGCGGACCTGGGCGAGGAACCCGTCGACCTGATGGACGGGTTCTCCACCCGGTTCCCGCTGACCGTGCTGCTCGACCTGCTCGGTATCCCGCTCGACCTGCTCGACGACGTCGTGGACGCCTGCCGCCGCATGTCCAGCCCGGAACCGGGCGCGCAGGGCGAGGCCATCGGCGCGATCGCGGGCCTCGCAGCGGCGGGGCTGACGCCGGATCGGCACGGGCTCGCCGCGGAACTGCGGGACCGTGTCCCGGCAGGGACGACCGAAGACGATTTGAGGTATCACCTGTTTTCGTTGATCTTCGCCGGGCAGCTGACCACCGACGCCTCGATCGGCTTCCTGGTCTCGCGGCTTCTCAACGGGGACAAGGCTTCCGAGGACACCCTCGTCCGCGAGACCCTGCGAGACCATCCGCCCGCGCCGTTCACGCTCTGGCGGTTCACCACCGTGGAACTCGACCTCGCCGGGACCCGGCTTCCCGCGCGGGCCCCCGTGCTCGTCGACATCCAGGGCATCAACACCGACCCCGGCCGTCGCCCCGGCTCGGATCTGGCCTTCGGCGCGGGTCCGCACTTCTGCGTCGGCGCCCAACTCGCGCAACTCGAACTCCGGGCGGCGGCGACGGTCCTGCGCACGGACTTCCCCCAAGCCCGGCTCGCCATGCCTTACGCCGAACTCCGGCAGACGTTCCTCGGCGGTATCCAGGGCACGCGGCTCACCAGCCTGCCGGTGCTACTGCACGGCTGAAGAACGGGCCGGGGCACGGAAATCCGCTGCCCCGGCCCGGAACGGCCGCTACTTCTTGAAGGTGTCGCGGAGCTTGTCCGCCGCGTCACCGACGGCGTCCTTCACGTTCTCGACGGCGCCCTTGAGACCGGCCTTCGCCTGGTCCGCCTGGCCCTCCGCACGCAGTTCCTCGTTGCCGGTGGCGTCGCCGGTGGCCTCCTTGGCCTTACCGCCGAGCTCTTCGGCCTTGTTGCTGATCTTGTCGCCCAACGACATCGGGTCCTCCTCCGTCCGTGGCGCCCGGATCGTGCGCCGTACAGAGGTAAGGACAAGCCGGGATCCGATTCGTCATGCACACGGACGGGTGATCGCCCTCACCCCATGCGCCAGGGCATGTGCTGAAGCGTCCAGGTGTTGCCGTCCGGGTCGCTGAAGGCCGCGTAGAAGACGCCGCCCATGTCCTCGACCGGCCCCACCTCGGTACCCCGGGCGATGAGCGCGGCGCGGGCTTCCTCGATGTCGGCGACCACCAGATGGAGCCCGCGCAGGGTCCCGACCGGCATGTCGAGCGACGCGATCCCGGTGGCCAAGGTGATCGAGCAGGCCGAACCGGGCGGGGTGAGCTGGACGATCCGGACCCCGTCGGCGGGCCGCACGTCGACGTCGAGCCGGAAACCGAGCCGCTCGGTGTAGAACTCTTTCGCCCGGTCGATGTCGCTGACCGGCACCGGGACGAGTTCGAGCAGGAACGTCCCCGGCGGGACCGGGGGCGCGGGCTGGGGGTCGGTCACGGACGTTCCTTTCGCCGGAGGACTCTCGCTAAAGCAAGGAAGCTACAGCGGCGGCGAACGCTTCAGGGGCTTCCTGGGGAACGTTGTGGCCCACCCCGGGCAGAACCCGATGGTCATACGGCCCCGTGAAGTACTCGCGGTCGCCGTCCGCACTGGGCCCGCCGACGCCGTCGGCGCCGCTCTCCAGCACGACCGTCGGCACCGTGATCGCGGGTTGCTTCGCGATCAGGTCTTCGAGCGCCCGGTACCGCGGATCCCCTTCCGCCAGGCCGAACCGGTGCCGGTAGGAATGAATGACGACATCGACGAAGTCCGGGTTGTGGAGGCTGGGGGCACTGGCCGGGAACGCCGCGTCGGCGCCTTTCCAGGTCGGTGACCAGGTGCGCCACAGCAGGGCACACAGCTCTTCGCGGTTCTCCGTCAGGCCACGGCGACCGCGCTCGGAGTGGAAGTAGTACTGGTACCAGTAAGTGCGTTCCCATTCGGGCGACGCCGGTTCTCCCGCGTAGGCCAGGTTCTGGACGTTGTAGCCGTCCACCGTGACCAGTCCACGCACGCGCTCGGGCCGGAGCGCGGCCGCGATGCAGGCCGCGCGGCCACCCCAGTCGTACCCGGCGACGACGGCGTTCTCCAGCCCCAGCGCGTCCATGAACTCGAGCAGGTCTTGCGCCAGCGCGGCCTGCTGCCCGGAGCGGGGCGTGGCGTCGTCAAGGAACCGCGTCCCGCCGAACCCGCGGAGGGACGGGACGTACACCGAGGCGCCGCCCGCCGCGAGGACAGGGGCGACCTCGTCGTAGGCGCGAACGTCGTAGGGGAACCCGTGGAGCAGGATCACCGCGGGCCCGCCCGCCTCACCGGCGTGGTCGTACTCGATCTCCAGAACCGGTGTGGTGGCACGTTTCGAGCCCATCACCGGATCCTTTCACGAGGATCAGCCGGACCAGCCGCTCAACCGCGTCAAAAGCCGTTCCAGGACTTCGGGATCGGCACCGACGGGATCACCGGAGACAGGTTCGTCCACCAGGGTCCGGCGGTCGCCCCGCCGCGGCAGCCGTACCTCTCCGGCGGACAGGCCACCGGGCAGCGGCAGTTCGCACCAGGTGGTCACGCCGCCGGTCTCGCGCGGGGCCACCCCGGTCCGCTCTCCCGGCGCCGGCGTCGGCGCGGGAAGGCCGTCGAAGTCGTGGTCGACCTCGATGACCAGAACGTCCGATTGCAGCCGCAGTCTCAGCGTCAGGAAGGGCGGCTCCTTCGGATCGGCCACGTCGACGAGCGCGCCCACCAGTCTGGCGGCGGCGGTCTTCGCCTGATCGAGCAACGGCCTCAAGGACCAATCCGACAAGATGAGACGGACGAAGAGCTCGGAGCACAACACCGCGTTCGGTTGTGCCACCAGCCGAAGGTCGTCCATCTGGGAAGTGCGCGCGCTCAAACCAAGGCCTTCCTCGTCGACGTGCGAGCGTGCATCATGCCACTCCATCCGGTGACGGGCTCACACCGCCTCGAACAGGCGGCCAGAAGACTTTTGGTCCGGTGAAGCAGCACGACTTTGGCCCTGTTCGTGGGACCAAAGGGCGCGCAGAGTGGTCTTCGTGAGTATCGCCTTCCTGATCACCACTCTGATCGTGGTCGCCACGCCCGGAACCGGTGTGGTCTACACCCTTTCCGCCGGGCTGTCCCGCGGGAGACGCGCGAGTGTCCTCGCCGCGACCGCCTGCACCCTCGGGATCGTCCCCCACATGGTCGCCGCGGTCACCGGCCTCGCGGCGCTGCTGCACGCGAGCGCGGTGGCGTTCGAAATCCTCAAGTACCTCGGCGTGGCCTACCTGCTCTACATGGCATGGGCGACGCTGAAGGACCGGGAAGCGCTCGTCGTCGAGGGAGATCCCGAACCCGCGTCGGCCTTGCGGACCATCACTTCCGGCGTGCTGATCAACGTCCTGAACCCGAAGCTGACGCTGTTCTTCTTCGCGTTCTTGCCCCAGTTCGTCCCGGCGGGCGAGCCCGGTTCCGTCCCTCGGATGCTGCTGCTGAGCGGGGTGTTCATGCTGGCGACGTTCGTGGTGTTCAGCGTGTACGGCATCCTCGCCGCCGGCGTGCGCCACCACGTCCTTTCCCGGCCGCGCGTGCTCGCCTGGGCGCGGCGGGTCTTCGCCGGTTCCTTCGCCGTGCTCGGCGCCAAGCTCGCGTTCACCACCCAGTAGACAGGTCTCCCATGCGACTCCAGCACCACCCCGACGTCCGCGCCGAGCACCCCACCCTCGCCGTCGGCACGCTCCAGGCCACCGGTATCACCCCCGAAATGCCTGTCGACCTCGAGAAGTTCGTCGCGCGGGCGACGCGACGGCTCGCGGACGGCCCGGAATCGGAGTTCCCCGAGATCCAGGCATGGCGCCGGGCGTTCGCCAAGATGGGCTTGAAGCCGACGCAGTACCGCTGCGCCTCGGAATCGCTGCTGCGCCGGCTGCGGAAAGAGGGCACGCTCCCCCGGATCCACCCGGTGATCGACCTCTGCAACGCGGTTTCGGTCGCCTACGCCATCCCAGTCGCGGTGCTCGACGTCGCGAAGATCAGCGGCTCGCTCGAAGTCCGCCACGCGCGAGGCGACGAGAAGTACGTGACCTTCGCGGGCACTGTCGAGCATCCGAACCCGGGCGAGGTGATCTTCGCCGACGAAGACGGCCAAGCCCACGCGCGGCGGTGGACGAACCGGCAGAGCGGGCATTCCGCGGTCTCCGCCACGACGTCCGACGTGCTGATCGTTTCCGAAGGACTGCACGGGACGGCGGCCGAGGATGTCCGGCTGCTGATCGAGACCATCGCGGACGAACTCAGGAGGCCTTGAGCGCCTTCTCCAGCCCTGCACGCGTCATCTTCGAACGCCCCTTGATGTCCCGCTCCCGCGCGAGCTTCTCCAGATCCGCCTTCGACAACGAGGACAGGTCCTTCTTCTTCGAGGGCTTTTTCTGTGGCGGCTTCTTCGCCCCGGACTTCTTGGCCTTCCCGCTCTCCACGCTCTTCGAGAGCGCCTCGAACAGGTCGACGACCTTCGTCGGCTCACCGGGTTCGGTGGCGGGCGTGATGGTCTCGCCCTTCTTCTTGGCTTTGATCAGTTTCCGGACGCGATCGGTGTAGGTGTCGCGGTACTCCTCGGGCCGCCAGTCGTCGCTCATCGCGTCGATCAGGTCGACGGCCATGTCGAGTTCCTTGCCACGTGCCTTGGCCTTGCCCGGCAGATCCGGCAGCTGCTCGGCGGGATCCCGCAAATCGGCGGCGAAATGCAGGGTGTTGAGCACCATGACGCCGTCGCCCGCACGGACCAGCGCCAGGTACTCGCGGCCGCGCATGACGAACTTCGCGATCCCGGCCTTGCCCGACGAACGCATCGCTTCGAGCAGCAACGCGTACGGACGCTCGAACTCGTCCTTCACGGGCGCGAGCCAGTACGTCTTGTCGAAGAACATCGGGTCGATGGCGTCCAGCTCGACGAAGCTCTCGATGTCGAGCGACTTCGACCGGCCAGGAGCGATCTCGTCGAGCTCGCCGGGTTCGACGACCACGTACTCGCCGCTGTCGAGCTCGTAACCCTTGACGATGTCGTCGAAGTCGACTTCCTTACCGGTGCGCTCGTTCACCCGCCGGTACCGGACGCGGTCCTGGGTGCCGCGCTGGAACTGGCGGAAGTGCACCGTGTGGTCCTCGACCGCGCTGTACAGCCGGACCGGCACCGTCACCAGGCCGAGTGAAAGCGAACCGCTCCAGACCGGGCGCATGGGCGCACTCCTCTCGTCCTGCGCCTGATACCCGGAACAGCGGCGGATCACACCTGGTCAGAGGCTGAACGCGAGGGACTGCAGAAGCACGACCGCGAGGAACACGAGGGTGAAGGCGAGATCGAACGCCACCCCACCGGCCCGCACCGGACGGACCACGCGCCGGACCGGCGCCAGCACGGGCTCGGTCAGCCGGTGGGTGATCCCGCGCGCCCGGAACGACCAGGCGGGCAGCCGGGTGGCGAGGTTGACGGCCCAGTCCAGCACCATCCGGACGACGAGCACGATCAGGAACAGGGTGAGCAGGACTCCCACCAGACTGCCAAGAGCACTCATGACGGCACACTCCTCTTTGTTCCAGTGTGCCGTGCGTTGCCGGGAGCAGCCTGCGACAGGAAAAAGGGGCTACCAGGGCGGTTGGCCACCCCCAGTTCGAAGGCCAACCGCCGCGGAGCCCCTACACGGTTTCGGCGCGCTGCCCCGTCGCGCCGAGCCCGCCAGCTGATGCTTTCAGCTTTCCAAGGCCCTGCATCGGAATTACATCGGCTCTCCACCGCCTGGTATCCGCGCAGTTCAGGGGCGGCCGGGCGTAGAATCAGACCGGATTCGAGGCAGGCACGGACGCGCCCGTTAGGCCGAATGCCGCAGGCGTACCCCGCGCCGACCTGGCTGGAGGCCGAGGCTGTGGGCTAGGGTGCCGGTCAGCCGGCGAACGGACTGGAGGTAGTGCGTGAGCACGCTCACGGTCTCGGACGACATAGTCGCATATGACCGCTGATCGTTTACCCGATTCGGCGGAATCGGCCCGAACCCCCGGCGACCCGATGCACACCGGCCAGCGATCCCAGCTCAGTTTCTCCGTCCTCGGTCCGCTCGAAGCCGAGGTCGACGGCGCCCCCGTCCGGCTCGGCGGACGCCGCGAACAACGACTCCTCGCGTCCCTGCTGATCAACGCGGGCAGGCTGGTCCCGGTGTCGTACCTGATCGGCACGATGTGGCCGGAAAGCCCGCCGAAGACCGCGGTCCGCCAGGTCAGCAACGCGATCGCGCGGCTGCGGAACGACCTCGGCGTGGCGCGGTCCGCCGTGGTCACCACCGGCTCCGCGTACCGCGTCGTCACCAGCAGCGCCTCTGTCGACTCGGTCCGCTTCGAAGCGGACTACAACCAGGGCGCCGAGTTCCTGGCGGCCGGACTGCTCTCCCAGGCGGCCGCCAAACTCGCGGACGGGCTCGCGCTCTGGCGTGGCCCCGCCTTCGACGGTCTCGAAGGCGACGCCATCGAGCAGACAGCGCGAAGGCTCGACGAAGAACGCATCGCCGCCTCTGAGCTCCTGATCGGCGCCAGGCTCCGGCTCGGCGAGACCGAAGCGGCCGCCCGCGAGGCCTTCGACCTCTCCGCCTGGCATCCCACCCGCGAGACCCTGCAGTGCCTGACCATGCTGGCGCTCTACCGGGCGGGCCGCAGCGCCGACGCGCTCCGGACGTTCGACCGGACCAGGACCGCGCTCGCCGAAGAACTCGGCGTCGACCCGAGTACCGAGCTGAGCGCGCTCCACCAGCAGATCCTGCGCACCGACGCCGAGCTGATGGAGGACGGCGCCCTCGTCCGGTACGGCGTCGGCGGGCTCCGGGCCGGGATGGACACCGGCGGGCGACGCGAGGACGCGGACGCGCGGAAGGCGCTCTTCCCCCGCCCGGCGCAGCTTCCTGCGGACCTCCCCGCGTTCGGCGGCCGCGCCGCGGAACTGCGGACCGTGCTCGAAGTCGGCCAGGACGACTCCACGGCGGGGCCGCGGCTGATCGCGATCGACGGTATGCCCGGGGTCGGCAAGACCGCGCTGGCCGTCCACGCCGCGCACCGGCTCGCCCCGCTGTTCCCCGACGGACAGCTCTTCGTGAACCTCGAAGGATTCTCACCGGCGGGCGACCCGGTGGACCCGGGGACCGCGCTTGAGGCGCTGCTGCGGTCGCTGGGCATCCAGGGTTCGGACATCCCCGCCGGGACCGACCAGCGTGCGGCGCTGTTCCGCAGCTGTCTCGCCGGCAAAAGCGTGCTCGTGGTGCTGGACAACGCCATCGGGGCGACGCAGGTGAATCCGCTGCTGCCCGGTTCGGCGGGTTGCTGCGTGCTGATCACCAGCCGGACCCGGCTCGTGGACCTCGACGGCGCCGCACTGCTCTCCCTGGAACCGTTCAGCCGGGCGGACGCGGTGGACCTGCTCGGCCGCATCGTCGGGCCCTCCCGGCTGAAGCGGGAATCCCCCGACGCCGCCGACCAGGTCGCGAGCCTGTGCGGCGACCTCCCGCTCGCGCTGGCCGTCACGGCGAGCAGGCTGCGAGCGCGAGCGTCCTGGACGCTCGACTTCGTCGCCAGGCAGCTGCGCGACGAACGGAACAAGTTCGGCGAGCTCACCGCGGGGGAACGGGACGTCGCGGGCGCGTTCCGAGTGTCCTATCTGAACTTGACCGAAGCCGAACGGCGGGTGTTCCGCCGGTTGAGCCATCATCCCGGCGCCGCGTTCGACCTCCCTTCGACGGCGGCCTTGGCGGAAGTGGACTTCGGCGAAGCCCGCCGCCTCGCCGAACGCCTCGTCGACGTGAACCTCCTGCGGCAGCCGTCGATGGACCGCTACGAGATGCACGACCTCCTCCGCAGCTACGGCCGTGAGCTCCTGCTGGCCGAGGAGCCCGAACACCAGCGCGAAGCGATGATGCGGCGGCTGTTCGACTACTACCGCAGCACCGTCGCGGCCGCGATGGACTTCATCGACCCGGACTCCGAGGAGGAGCCGGGCGGCCTCGAGGTGCCGAAGAGCGAGTACGGGCAGTCCTTCGCCGGGTACGACCAGGCCGCGCACTGGATGGACACCCAGTGGCAGAACGTCCTGCCGGTGGCCGTCGCGATGAACAACCACCAGCGCTATTCGGATCTCGTGCTCTTCTGCTCGGCGGTCTGGCGTTACTTCGACAACCGCGGCTACTACCGCCAGGCCAGGGAGCTGGAGACCCTCGCCCTGTCCGCCGCGCGGGTGACGGGCAACGTGGTCCTCGAGTACCAGGCCCTGCACATGTACGCGCTGACCTTGTGGCGGCTCAACGAGTTCACCGAGGCGAACAGGCTGTTCAACGAGGTGTTCGAACTGGCCTCGACCACCGGCGACGTGCGGATGCAGTGCCGGGCCAGGGGCAATTCGGGCGTCACCCACTGGCTCAAGGGCGAGTCGGACGAGGCGATCGAGCATCTCGGCTGGGTCCGCGAGACCGCCCATGCCCACGGCAGCGTGCTCATCGAGGCCCGTGCCAGGCATCGGATCGGGCTGATCCTCGCCGAGAACAGTCGCTATGCGGAAGCCGCCGAGGAACTCGACCAAGCGCTGAGACTGGCTCACGAGAACGAATCACCCGATCTCGAGGCGGAATGCCTTCTCGCTCTCGGTATCAATTCGCGTGCACTCGGCGATGGCACACTCGCGGTCACCCAGTTCAGGACCGCGATGGAAGTGCTCGAATCGACCGGGAATCGCAGCATGCTGCCCATCGCCCACAAGGAGTTGGCGGGCGCTTTCGACATTCTCGGTGAGCGCCTGAATGCGGAACGTCATCGCCGGTTCGCTTTGCGCTTGTACACCGATCTCGGTATCTCGGAGTCGCCTGACGTTCGCGAACTCAAACAGCACTTGAACGATTACTCGGCGTAATTCTCCGTTTTGCTCCGGTACCCTGATGGCGTAGGTATATTCGCTTGACCGGAGTAACCGCTCACGGAGAGGATCGGCGACATGCACGATGATGATGACGATGAGTTCTTGTACGAGCTCGAAGCGGAGTACAAGGCACAGAGCACTTGGGGCGGCTTCGAGCCGCCGCCGAACGGTGGACCTCCTTTCCGTTCGCGACACTGAATGACCTGAAGTATTCGGAAAGTATTACTGGGGACTGGGGCACAAGACTTCCGATGCTGGTAAGGGTTTCCTCTTGTGGAACGCTCTATTGGTCCGATGGTGACGTCGTCTGGGACGACCACCTCGGACATCGCCAGCTCAAACTCGCCGAAGGAACCGAGCGCGTCCTGCGTTGGTTCAGTTCTTGGCGAGAGCCGGAATCGGTTCGTGAAGCGGATGACAATCCCGAGACAGGGGAAAAGCTCGTCCGTATCGCGCGAGCGATGATCCGGTACGACGTGCTGGTGGTCAAAGGTTCTTCCCGGCAACAGCGGGAAGAAGAGATCCTTCGGGATTGGGGTCCTTGGGGAACGTCCGCGCGGGCGTTTCACTTCGGTACCCGATCCTTGCGTGAGACCGAGTTCACGACCAGCGAAACAACGGCGAAAACCCTGCTGGAGAAGGCGAAGGCCAGCCCTCCGCCTTCTCCGGTCAGGCCTTCGGGCGAATATCACTCGATAGCGCTGCCCGAACCGTCGCCGGAGCCGCTGAACGCCATCGGGCTCGGCGACGCGCTGAACAAGCGCAGAAGCACCCGCGAGTTCGGCGAAGAACCCCTGCCACTGCGCGATTTGAGCGCACTCCTGACGGCAGCCCGGCCGACGAGGCCGGAAACCCATTCCGACATCCCCGCCACCGGGAACGTCTTCAAGACGAGCCCGTCGGGCGGGGCGAGGCATCCGACAGAGGTGTACGTCTACGCGAGGAACGTCGAAGGCCTGGATCGAGGGGTCTACCGCTACGACGGCTTCCGGCACGGGCTCACGCCGCTGGACGGCAAGATCGACGACGACGAGCTGATCGCGCTCGCCGGCGATCAGCACTGGACCGGGAACGCCGGCGCGCTGCTGATCTACACCAGCGTCATCGAGCGGAACCAGTGGAAGTACTCGGTGAGCCGGACGTATCGGGTGCTGTTGATGGACGTCGGGCATCTCAGCCAGACCGTCTACCTGCTGGCGACGGCGCTCGGGCTGAACGTCACGTTCACCGCGGCGCTGCGCGACGAACTGGTCGAGGACCTCCTGGGCTGCGACCCGGCGAACGAGCTGGTGCTCGGCATGTCGGTGCTCGGCACTCGCGTGTGACGACCGTCTTGCCGGAAAGGCGCTGACGTTAAGCTCAAACCACCCCACAGGCCACGAACTGCGGTACGGCGATCGCATCCCCGCCGTCGACCTGGTCCGCCAGCCAAACCTCGCCCTCCGCGACGGAAACCGCACCCACGCGCACGGCCACCTCCACCAGCCCGCGCACGAACGGCTCTCCACCGAAGAACCCGACGACCGCCTCCACCGAAACCTCACGAAACCCGCTCCCTGCCAGCAACCGCCGGAACCCGCGCGCGATCCGGGGCGTGGTGACCTGCGAAGCCCGGGCGCGCACGATCTCCCGCGTCAGTGCCGGATAAGAGGAATCGATCACGAGCGCCTCCCAGTCGTGCCCGGACAACACGATCCGCCCGCCCGGGGCCAGAACCCGCCGCGCCTCCGCGAGGGCGCGCTCCGGCTCCGCCAGTTCGTGGAACACCTTGTCCGCCCGGTATCCCGCGAACCCGCCGTCGACAGGCAGCGCGTAAGCGTCCCCGGTCAGGAATTCCGCCTCGGGCGAACGCCGCCGGGCCTCGTCGACCATCTCCGCCGAGAGATCGACTCCGACGGCGCGGAATCCCAGCGACGACAACTCGGCCACGGCCAGCCCGGCGCCACAGCCGACGTCGAGCACCGCGGAACCGGGGTCGAGCCGGAGCAGCTCGTAGGTCCGGGCCCGCAGTTCGGCGGCTCCCGGCAAGGCTTCGGCGGCGTCGAGCCGCTGCATCATGGACATACCGAAGATCGTCCGACTTAATGACGACATGAAGTCAAGCACCTTGAGCGTCGGCGAGGTCGCGGAGCGCTTCGGCCTGGCGACGCACGTCCTGCGCCATTGGGAATCCGTCGGCCTCCTCGCACCGGCGCGGTCGGGCGACCGGAGGCGGTACGACGACGCCGACCTCTACCGGATCGCGGTCATCCTGCGGGCGAAGGAAGCCGGTCTCAGCCTCGACGGAATCCGTGAGATGTTCCAGAAACCCGGCGCGCGGGAAACGGTTCTCAAGCGGCACAAGGAAGAACTCACGCGACGCATCGCGGCCGCGCAGGCCTCGCTCGCGATCATCGACTGCGCTCTCGGGTGCGAGCACGACGACTTCACCCAGTGCGCGCATTTCCGCGAGGCGGTGGCGCGGGCCGGATGAGCCCGCGCCACCGTCTGACTCAGCCGAGGAGCGTGCGCATCTCGGTGATCTCGGCCTGTTGACCGTCGATCACCTTCCGCGCCAACGCTTTCACCTCGGCGTTGCTGCCCTGCTGCAACGCTGTCTTCGCCATCGCGAGCGCGCCCTCGTGATGCTTGACCATCATTTCCAGCCACTGCTTGTCGAACGCGGCGCCCTTGGCTTGGCCGAGTTTCGCGAGATCGTCCTCGGTCATCATGCCGGACATCGAGCCGTGCGCGGAGTGCTCACCCGAAGGCGCCGCTCCCCAGCCCTTCAGCAATCCGGTCAGCTGCCGGATTTCCGGGTCCTGCGCCTGCTTGATCCGGGCGGCGAGATCGACGACCTTCGCGTCGCGGGTGCGGCCGTCGACGAGTTTCGCCATCTCGAGCGCCTGTTCGTGGTGCGGGATCATCCCTTGCGCGAACGTGACGTCGGCCTGGTTGTGCCCGGCCTGCTGGGGGTCCGGCGCCTTCATCGTGGACATGTCGTGCCCGCTGGAAGCGGTGTCGGAACCGGCGCAGCCGGCGAGCACGACGAAGGAGGCCAGGGCGGCGAGGGCCGCCCCGACCAGTTTCCTGCTGGTCATGGTTCTTCCTCAAGTCGGTTTCGGGTAGGACGAGACGTGCTCGCCTGTCACACCCGCGACACGCAGAGGAAGGACAAGTGCCGGAGAACCGGTCTCCAGCGCGGCGGATCACGGCCCGGGGCCGCACCACCGCCCTGCCGCGACTTCCCGGCCCGCACCATCCGTTCTGTCCGGACGAGCAACCAGGTGACGATCAGCAACACGGCCGCGGCGAGGACCGCGAGACACAGGTGCAGTCCACTGTGTTCAGCAGGTCCGCCGTCGTCGTGCGAAGGAGTGTCCGCACAACACGGATCCGCCATCGCGACCGCGGCGGTCTCGTGCCCCGCGCCGTGACCGGCTCCGGCGATGACGTGATGCATCCCGACCAGTCCCAGCGCCACCACGCACAACAACAGCCACCGCAGGGCGGCCGGGTACGAGGACTGGGTCACGGCTCCACCGTAGCCGAACCGCTCACGCCCATGAGATCGTCACCGGGTGACGCTGTCCGACGACGACATCCGCGCTGTCCGCGCCCGCGCGCAACTGCTCGGCACCCCGGCCGCGGACGTGCTCGACGTGGCCAGGTCCGTCGCCGCGATCCAGGCGCAGTCGAGTCCCGCCGCCAGGCTCGCGATCCGGGCCCGCGGCCGGGGCCTGACCGCGCCGGACGTCGACGGGTCCCGCGCGGTGGCGCGCACCTGGCTGATGCGCAAGACACTCCACCTCGTGCCGTCGGCGGATCTCCGTTGGCTGAACCGGCTGTTCGGTCCGCGCAACGCCCAGGCGGGGCAGGGACGCCGACGGCAACTGGACCTCACCGACGAACTCTGCGAACGCGCGCTGAAGCGCCTCCAGGATCTCTTGCCGGGCAAGGCGCTCACCCGGCGGGAGATCGTCGACGGCTTGGCCGCCGACGGCATCGTGCTCGACGCGAAGTCCCAGGCACCGGCCCACCTCCTGGCGTATGCGGCCAACCGCGGGCTGCTGTGCCGAGGCCAGGACGACGGCGCGGAGCCGACGTACGTACTCCTCGACGAGTGGACCGCTGAGGATCACATCCCGGACGAGCCGCACGCGGAACTCGCCCATCGCTACCTGACCGCGTATGGCATCGCGACGGCCGAGGACTTCGGCGCCTGGTCCGGACTGCCGCTCGGGCTCTGCCGCGAGGCCTTCGGCAAGCTGGATCTCGTTCCCGCCGGCGGCGGCTTCGCCCTCGCCGAGACCGAGCTTTCCGCGCCCCCGTGCCCCCCGCGCCTGCTCGGCGCCTTCGACACCTGTCTGCTGGGTTACCGCGACCGTGATCTGCTCCTCGATCCGGCCGAGGCGAAACGCGTCAACTCCGGCGGCGGGATGATCGCGCCGACCGTGCTGGTCGACGGCAGGATCGCCGGAACCTGGCACACCAAGCGGACCGCGAAGCAGACGAAGGTCGTCATCGAACCCTTCGCCACGCTTTCGCGGTCCGCCGTCACCGGGTTGGAGTCCGAAGTGGACGATTACGGCCGGTTCCTCGGGGAAACGGCCGTGCTCGTCATTTGAGGGACCGGAAGAATTCCCGCACGTCGGCGACCAGGATCTCAGGCTCTTCCATCGCCGCGAAGTGACCACCGCGATCGACGTCGGTCCACCGCACGATCGTGTGCGCGTCCTCCGAGTACCGCCGGATCCCGACGTCGTGCGCGAAGATCAGCGCCGCCGTCGGCACGCCGGAGTTCTTCTCGACGGCTCCCCAGGTTTCCGCCTGCGCGTAGCCGACGTACGCGGACGAAGCCGCGGTACCGGTGAGCCAGGTGAACATGACGTTGGTCAGCAACCTGTCCCGGCCGATGATCTCCTCGGGCAGCGTCGGGCGCGGATGCGTCCACTCGCGGAACTTGTCCATGATCCAGGCCAGCTGCGCGACCGGGGAGTCCACGAGCCCGTAGCCGAGGGTCTGCGGCCGCGTCGACTGGATCGCGATGTACCCGAACTCCTCCTGCATGAAAGCGCCGATGCGCCGGATGCGGTCGCGTTCGAGGTCGGTGAGCGAGGTGAGTTCCTCTTCCGAAAGCGACATCGGGGGCATCGGCGTCAGGCCGCCGTTGACGTGCACGCCGATCACCTTGTCCGGAGCCGAGCGGCCCACCTCCGGCGACACGGAAGCGCCGAGGTCGCCGCCCTGCACGCCGTAGCGCTCGTACCCGAGCCGTCGCATCAGCTCCGCCCAGGCGCGGCCGATCCTCGGCATGGTCCAGCCGGAATCCGAGACAGGGCCCGAGAAACCGAAGCCGGGCAGCGACGGGATCACGAGGTGGAACGCGTCCGCCGCGTCGCCACCGTGCGCTTTCGGGTCGGTGAGCGGACCGATGACGTCCAGGAACTCCACCACCGAACCCGGCCAGCCGTGCGTGAGGATCAGCGGGGTCGCGTCGGCCTCTGGCGAACGGACGTGCAAGAAGTGGATGTGCTGTCCGTCGATCTCGGTGGTGAACTGCGGAAAGCGGTTGATCTCGCGCTCCGCGGCACGCCAGTCGTAGCTGTCGCGCCAGTATTCGGCGAGTCCGCGCAGCCAGGAAACCGGCACTCCGGTGTCCCACCCGTCCCCGGGGAGCGGAGCGGGCCAGCGCGCGCTGGTGAGCTTCGCGCGCAGTTCGTCCAGCTGCTCCTGGGGGACGTCGAGGCGGAAGGGGCGGATCTCGGTGTTTTCCATGAAGCCCACGCTACGAGGCATTGCGGACAGTTTCTGTCCTCGATCGGAGAAGTGTCCCGGGTAGGGGAAGATGCGCTGGTGACGGACAAGTACTTGGCCTACGGCAGGCTCATCCGCGACGGGAAGATCCTGTTCATCCGGCGGCGGCCGGGGTCCTTCCTCGGTGGCCACTGGGAACTGCCGGGCGGCACCGTCGAGCCGGGCGAACAGTCGCGGGAGACCGCGGTCCGCGAGTTCGCCGAGGAGACCGGGCTGACCGTCCGGGTCACCGGCGAACGCGGCGCCCACAGCTGGGACGACGTCGAGGGCAGGCCGATGCGGATCCACGCCGCCGTGTACGAACTCACCGAAGGGGAACCGGGCGAAGTCGTGCTCAATCCCGAGGAACACGACGCCTTCGCCTGGTATAACCGGGAAGAAGCCGCCGGACTCGACCTCGCCGAGCACTTCCGCCAAGCACTCGAGGGCTGATTCCGGGACCAGTCCCGAGTGGACCTTCCTACGCTCTCCGGCATGCGTCGACGCCTTCTCCTGCCCCTCGCCGCACTCGCTCTCGTGGCGGGCTGCGGTTCGCCCTCCCCCGCCGGGCCCCCGAAGCCCGCGGACGGCGCCGATCTCTCCGCCTGCTCCGACGGCCTCTGCGAGGTGAGCGCACCGGTGGGCGCGAAAGTGGCGCTCCCGGCCCGGACCAACGTCGAATCCGTGAGCGTGCAGTCCGTGGACGGCGAAACCGTCATGCTGATCGCCAGGGGCATCGGGAAGCGTCAGGGCGGATCCTGCTCCGGAAAATGCGAGGCCTCGGGGACGGGCAAGGACTTCAAAGCCAAGCTATGGACGGGCAGCGAGCTGACCTACAACGACCTTGCGATCAAGCTTCTCGGCGTGGGCGACCGTGCCGCCGTCCTCAAGTTCACGCCGCAGTGACCTGGTCCGCTCCGCCCAGCGAACGGCGGGTGTGGTGAACACGCCCGCCAGCAGGAACAGCCCGCCCAGCACCACCCAGCCCGCCGCGCCGCCCACCAGGATCAGGCCGGTCAGCAGCACCGGGCCGAGCATGCGGGCGACAGCGGTCCCGGCCCCGAAGAGCCCCTGGTACTGGCCTTGTTTGCCGTCGGGGGCGAGCCCGAAGCCGATCTCCCACGAGCCCGCGGCCTGGGCCATCTCCCCCACCACCTGCAACGCGGCCCCCGCGAGCAGGACCAGCGCCGCCGCCCACGCGGAACTGCTCAGGGCGGAGAACGAGAAGATCAAGCAGGAGAGGAAGAGCAGCAAGCCCGCGTACCGGGCGTAGCGCGAGGCGCTGCGCAGGCCGGTCACACCGCGCGCCACGCGAACCTGGAAGACCACCACGCTCGCCGTGTTGAGCACCAGCATCGCCGAGACCAGCCAGCCGGGGGCGGCGGTCTTCGTCGAGATCCACAGCGGCAGGACCAGGCTGAACAGCGGCATGTAGAGCAACATGATCATGTTGAGCAGCGCCAGCAGCGCGTATGGACGGTCGCGGAGCACGGCCACGGACGGCTCGCCGGTCTTCACCGGCACCGGTGCCACCGAAGGCACCTTGCGGAGGACGAGAGCCGCGACGACGAAAGCCAGCGCGTCGATGACGAAGACGGTCAGGAAGGCTTCTCGCGTGCCGAGCGCCAGCGCGACCCCGCCGAGCGCCGCGCCGGTCGCGATCCCCGCGTTGGACATCGCCTGCAGCCGGGCCCGGAACGTCGTGCGCTCTGCCGGGTCGATCAGGGCGGCGAGCAACGCCTGCCTCGCCGCGCCGAGGCCGCATTGGAAGCAGGCGTAGACGCAGGCCGCGAGCACGAACGCGACGACCGAATCGACGAAGAGGAACGCCGTGACCGACGCGGCGGTGCCGAGTCCCAGGAAGACGGCCGTCCCCTTCGGCCCGCGACGGTCGGCCAGATGTCCCAGCGCGACTCCGGCCACCGAGCCCGCCGCCCAGCCCACGGTGAGGCCGAGGCCGACCTGCGCGGGCGAAAGCCCGACGATCAGCGTGAAGTACAGGGCCGAGCTGACGTAGTAGGCGCCGTCGCCGACGGAGCTGATCAGCTGGGCCAAGGCCAGTCTCTTCGTGGACTTCATGGACTCAAGTTAGACGGCGGATTGGCCACATCCCAGTTCCAATATCCGACATTACGGTTGGGCCAATATAGGCTCAGGCCGTGCCGTTCCACATCAGCCTCGACGGTCACACCGACCTGGCCGCGCGGATCTACCGCCAGCTCCGCGACGGTATCCTCGACGGGCGCTTACGCCCCGGGGAACGCCTGCCACCGACCAGGGAACTGGCCCGCGAACTCGACGTCTCGCGCAACACGGTCGCCGTCGCCTACGAACGGCTCACCGCGGAAGGCTTCCTCAGCAGCCATGTCGGACGCGGGACGTTCGTCAGCGCCGATCCCGTGGCACGTTCGGAGCGTGCCGCTCCGGAGGGCACCGGAGTGCGACCCATCGCCCGGTGGCGTTCGCTTCCGGCCCAGCTCGGCGCCGACCGGTCCGCTCCCGCCTTCGACTTCCGCGTCGGCGTCCCGGATCCGGCCCTGTTCCCCCTGCGGACCTGGCGACGGCTGGTGAGCCAGGCGCTTCGGCCCGCGTTGCTGCCGCCGTCGGGTTACGCCGACCCGGCCGGTCTCGAAGCGCTGCGGGTGGCGATCGCCCGGCACGTCGGCGCCGCCCGGTCGGTGCGCGCCGGCGGCGAGGACGTCCTGGTCACCCAAGGGGCGCAACAAGCCCTGGACCTGATCGGCCGAGTCCTGATCGAACCCGGCACGCGGGTCGCCGTCGAAGACCCCGGCTATCCCCCGGCCGAGCGGCTCTTCACCGCTCTCGGCGCCCGGGTCACGAAGGTACCGGTGGACGCCGAAGGCCTCGACGTCACCGCGCTCACCAAGGGCACCCGCCTGATCTATACGACGCCATCGCACCAGTTCCCGCTCGGCACGCCGATGTCGCTCGCCAGGAGGACGGCGCTGCTGGCGTGGGCGGAGCGGAACGACGCGGTGATCGTCGAGGACGATTACGACAGCGAGTACCGCTTCTCGGAGCGACCGCTCGAACCGCTTCAAAGCCTGGACCACGGTGGCAGGGTGCTCTACGTCGGATCGTTCTCGAAGACCCTGCTTCCTCTGCTGCGACTCGGTTTCCTCGTCGCACCGACGTCACTGCGCCCGGCGTTGCGGCAGGCGAAGCAACTGATGGACTGGCACGGCGACCTCGTCACCCAAGCGGCGTTGGCGAGCTTCATCGACGAAGGCCTGCTCTCCCGTCACGTGCGCAAGGCCACCCGGGAGTATTCGGTGCGACGGGACCGGATCCTGGCCTTCGCGCGCGGCGGAACGCGGGGCGTGCTGGACGTCGTCCCGTCGAGCGCGGGACTCCATCTGTGCGCGTTGATGAATCCACAAGCGACGGTCACTGTGGACGACGTCATCGCGAAGGCTTCGCGGGCTGGGGTGGCCGTCGAAAGCCTGTCCACGTATGGGGGAACGCGCGATGGGTTGGTGATCGGCTACGGGCTGGTCGGGGCCGATCGGATCGATGAAGGGCTCTCGCGGCTCGGGGAGTGCTTCCGCTGAGGAGTACGGCAAGCGTGTCGGGTGATGAAGGGGACTTTCGCCACATCACAGAGGCTGTTGCGTTTTGGGGCGACCTGCTGGTGATGATTTTGGTGTGGGCTGGTGATGCTGGGAGAATCCTGGTGTGGCTATGGGTTTTCGTCCGGT
>NZ_JBHRWK010000054.1:78086-108146 GCF_042647925.1 Amycolatopsis speibonae | reverse complement strand
CCACCGAGGGCACCGCCGTCGCGATGATGGTCGAGTCGAGGGCGATCAGGCCGGAACACAGCATCACGGCGATCAGGACAGGGCCGCGTTCGGAGCGGAAACCGACCCCTTCCTTCGCGGTGACCGGGGCCGGGGTGGTCATCTGTGGCGGTCTCCTCGTACTCATGAAAGGCGTCAACTGCTTCGCATGGGTAAGCATTCCACGGAGACGCCCGGTCATGGGACCGATTTTTTCCGTGAGGTATCCCGCAAAATGGATCGGATGAGCACCTGGATCCGCCCGATCGACCGTGGCTGGGTTGTCCGCGACGCCGTCCCGGGGCCCGACGTCGACGAGTTCGCCGACCCGGACCGGGTCGCCGCCGCGCTCGCCGGCGCGCGCGGTGACAGCCTGCTGGCGGTCCAGCATCCGGCCAGGACCCCGGCCGCGCTGGCGGGCGGACTCTCGATCGAGGCGGCGCTGCCGCAGGCCAGGGCGACCTTCGAGCGGATCCGGGAGCGGCACTATCGCCCGGTCACCGCCGTCGTCGCGCCGTATCGCATCGACGGGCCGGACGGGGTCGCGCTGGGCGTGCTGTGCCTGGTCGATCCCGCGGCGGTCCGGGACGACGGCGTGACCCGGGTCCGGCACACCGAGGACGTCTATCCGGACGTCGTCGAGGAGCGGGCCGCGATGCTCGCCGGACTCGGCGTCGCCACGAGCGCCGCCATGCTGGTCCCCGCGACCGGCGGCCGTGAGCTGACCGCGCTCATCGAACGGATCTGCCGGGGGCAGGTGCCCACACTGTCCACAGTGGACGGGGTGGGCCGCAAGCACGAACTGTGGCTGGCCGGTCCGGGCGACGACCAGGACGAGCTGCTGGCGACCCTGGACGAGCTGGATCTCCTGGTCGCGGACGGCAATCACCGGGTCGCGGCCGCCGCGGAGTCGGGGCGGGGCGCGTTGCTGGCGCTGGTCACCGGCGGGCCGGGACTGCGGATCGGGCCCATCCACCGGGTGCTCGCCGGCACCGGTCTCGACGCGGAGACGCTGGTCCGGCGATGGACGGAGTCGGGGTTCGACGTGCATCCCGGGCCGCCGAGGCCGCCTGCCGAAGCGGGCGAGGTGACCGTGGTGGCGGGGGCGTCGGCCTTCCGGGTCGTGCTCGGCAGGGCGGGCGGCGATCACGCCGTGGTCGAGCAGGTGCTGCTCCGCGAGGCGCTCGGCGTCGATCCGGAAGGGCCGGAGGTGCGGCCGTTGCTGCCGGGAGTCCCGGTGCCCGAAGACGCGGACGCGGTGGTGTTGCTGGCCCCGGTCCCGTACGCGGAGGTGCTCGCCGTGCACGCGGCCGGGCTGCGGATGCCGAGGAAGGCCACCTATTTCACGCCGAAACCGCGCAGCGGACTGCTGCTTGCGGAGCTCTGACGCCGCGCTTTTGTCGGTGGTCCGGCTTAGGATCACCTCGTGGAATTGCCCGTGATGCCACCCGTGAAGCCCATGCTGGCCAAGGCCGTGCATGAACTGCCGCGCACGCCGGGGCTGCTGTACGAGCCGAAGTGGGACGGCTTCCGCTGCGTGGTCTTCCGCGACGGTGACGAGGTCGTGCTGGGCTCGCGCAACGACAGGCCGTTGACGAGGTACTTCCCCGAGCTGGTCGAGCTGCTCAAGGAGGCGCTGCCCGAGCGGTGCGTCGTCGACGGCGAGATCGTGCTGGTCACCGAGGGCGGGCTCGATTTCGAGGCGCTCCAGTTGCGCCTGCACCCGGCGGCGTCCCGGGTGAACAAACTGGCGGCGGAGACGCCGACCAGTTTCGTGGTGTTCGACCTGCTGGCCCTGGACGACCGGAATCTGACGCCGGAACCGTTCGGGGAGCGGCGGAAGCTGCTCGAAAGCGTCGTCGACGCGAAGTTCGCCAGGGTGCATCTCACCCCGGTGTCGGAGGACCCCGACGTCGCGCAGGACTGGTTCACCCGGTTCGAGGGCGCGGGTTTCGACGGCGTGATGGCCAAACCCGCCGACGCACCGTACGAACAGGACAAGCGGGTGATGTGGAAGGTCAAGCATCAGCGGACCGCGGACTGCGTCGTCGCCGGGTTCCGGTGGCACAAGGACGGTGTCGGCGTCGGTTCGCTGCTGCTCGGGCTCTACAACGACGAAGGCGTCCTGCACCACGTGGGCGTGGCCAGCAGTTTCACCGCCGCGAGGCGTCGTGAGCTGGTGGACGAGCTCGCGCCGCTGCGGGAGAACGCGCTGGAGAACCACCCCTGGCGCGAGTGGGCCGAGGCCCATGAGGAGGCGGGCGGCCGCATGCCGGGCGCGGGCAGCCGATGGGCGCCGCAGAAGGACCTGAGCTGGGAGCCGGTCCGCGTCGAATGGGTCGCCGAGGTCCGTTACGAGCACGTCGAGGGCACGCGGTTCCGCCACGGTGGCAGGCTGGTGCGCTTCCGTCCCGACCGCGAACCGGCTTCGTGCACGTACGCGCAACTCGAAGAGGTCCCGCCCGCCGAGCTGGCCACGTTGTTCACCGAGCTGGGGGAAGCATGAAGTCGGAACCGGTCACGCTGGACCTCGACGGCGTCGAGTTCACGGTGTCCAATCCGGGCAAGGTCTACTTCCCGGAGAACGGCGAGACCAAACTGGACCTGGTCGAGTACTACCGCGCGGTTTCGAAGCCGCTGCTGGCGCAACTCGGTGGCAGGCCCCTGTTGCTGGAACGGTATCCCGACGGCGCGGGCGGGAAGTCGTGGTTCCAGAAGCGGGTCCCGAAGAACGCGCCCGACTGGCTGACCACGACGGTCGTGTCCACCCCGAACGGCACCACTTCGGACGCGCTCGTGGCGAAGGACCTCGCGCACGTCATCTGGGCGGTGAACCAGGGCTGCCTCGGGTTCCACGTCTGGCCGAACCGGGCCGACGCGCCGGACATCAGTGACCAGCTGCGCGTCGACCTCGACCCGTCGCCGGGGATCGGTTTCCCCGAATTGAGGCACGGTGCCGTCCTGACGAAGGCGCTGCTGGACGAACTGGGTATCACCGCGCAGATCAAGACTTCGGGCTCACGCGGTCTGCATCTGTACGTTCCGCTGGAACCGAAGTGGGACGGCTACGAGGTCCGCGCGGCCGCCGTCGCGCTCGCCCGCGAACTCGAGCGCCGCCACCCGGAGGAGATGACGGCGCAGTGGTGGAAGGAAGAACGCGGCTCCCGGGTGTTCGTCGACTTCAACCAGAACGCGCCGCACAAGACGGTGTTCGGCGCGTGGTGCGTGCGGCCGCGGGTCGGCGGGCAGGTGTCGACGCCGATCGGCTGGGACGAACTGGAGACCGTCGAACCGGACAAGCTGACCTTGTCCACTGTGCCCGCTCGCCTCGCCGAACGCGGAGACCCTTGGGAGGGAACGAAACCGCAGTCGATCGAGCCGCTGCTGGAAATGTCCCGGAAGGACATGGAGAACGGGCTCATGGACGCGCCCTGGCCACCCGTCTACCCGAAGATGCCGAACGAGCCGCCCCGGGTGGCGCCGAGCAGGGCCAAGAAAGAGAGCATTTAGTCCTCTGAATGCGGTCCTTGCACGCGCAACTACCGCATCCAGAGGACGAAACGCGGTCAGAGGGGTAGGTCGAAGGCGAGTTGCGTGTTCACGGCGGGTTCGGCCTTGCGGGTGGAGCGGTGGCCCGGCAGGGTCGCGGCGCAGCGTGGGCACGGGGCGACGTCGGTACCGGTGAGATCCACCGGCGTCCACAGCCGGGATTCCTTGTCCCCGCAGGCGGAACGCCGGTAGCGCAGGTCTTCGGAGCGGGTCATCAGGTGCGCGGCGGGGGAGTCCTCCGGCAGCGCGCCGACGAGATACCAGCGTCCGGCGGTGTTCGTCATGGAACTGTCCTCCCGATACAGGTGGTCCAGCTCGAGATTCCTTCCGCCGACCAGTGTCAAGGAGGCGCGCGGCGATACCGGGTATTCCGGGGCCTTTCGGCGTGTCGGATCAGTCCTGGATGAACCGCAGGACGCGCAGCATTCCCCGCTCGTCGACGACTTCGGGATCGTCCGCGACGCATGCTTCGAGGCGCGCGGTGACGGCCTCCGTGTCGATCCCGGAGCCGATCAGCACCAGCTCGCTCCGGCGTGTCTGCCCGGACGGCCACGACGACCGCTCCAGCTGGATGAACGAGCCCACCGTGTGCAGGCCGAACCGGGATCGCGGGCCGTTCGGGCCGAAGTCGAGGAAGCCCTTGATCCGGTAGATCCCGGCGGGGCGCTGTTCGAGGAAGTCCATCAGCCGTCGCGGGTCCAGCGGCCGCTCGGTGGTGAAGGCGACGCTGTCGTACGCGGTGTGGAAGTGGTGCTCGTGGTCGTGCTCCTCCTCGCGGAGGTCGTCGAACGACAGCTGGCCCGCCCGTTCACGCGGCTGGGTGTCGAAGAACAGCGCGGGGTCGATCCGGCCGTGGGACGTCGCGATCACCGGCGTGCCGGGCGCGATCTCGTCGATCGTGCCGCGCAGCTTGGCCAGGGCGTCCTCGTCGGCCCGGTCGGTCTTGTTGAGCACGACCAGGTCGGCGAACCCGAGGTGCTCGTCCAGTTCCGGGTGCCGTTTCCTGGTCGCCTCGAACTCGGCCGCGTCGACGAGTTCGACGAGGCCGCCGTAGGCGATGGCGGGGTTCTCGCTGGCGATCATCAGGCGGATGAGGTCACGCGGTTCGGCGAGCCCGCTGGCTTCGATCACGATGACGTCGATGCCGGCCTCGGCCTCGGAAAGTTTGGCGAGCATGGCGTCGAGGCCGCTCGCGTCGACGGCACAGCAGAGACAGCCGTTGCCGAACGACATCATGGTGTCGACCTGGCCGGAAACGGCCATCGCGTCGACCGCGATGCTCCCGAAGTCGTTGACCACGACGCCGATCCGCGCACCCTGGCGGTTGGCCAGCAGGTGGTTGAGCAGCGTGGTCTTGCCGGAGCCGAGGAAGCCCGCGACCAGGATGACCGGAATCCGCCTGTCGACCACGATTTTCCTTTCCGCCGGGATCCTCGCACTCTAGCGATGGTCGAGGTGGGTCAATACACCGGTCTGGGGAAAGAGGAGAAGGGTGGACGGAGAAATACGCTCGAAAGAGTGATGAACAACGATCATAAAAGTGATCTTGGGTAAGCGTGATCATTTCGGGTGACGTAATTCGGTGAATATCCCGCGAAGTCCTACTCAATTCCAAATATTGTCGTCGGCAAGCTCTCTGCCTGCTGAAATGTCATCGCGAGCGAGGCTTCTGCCGTTTGGCGGATCGTCCTCGTCTTTCTGTGGGGTATCGTCTTTCGTCTGGTCCGGACCCGGCCATCTCGCCGATCAGGCATGATCCTCCGGGCATTCCCGAGCGCAGGAGGAATGGTGATCGTTCCCGCCGCTGGTGCCGGCGTCGAATTCGGAGAGTGGGAGGCCGAGGTATCGGCGGCCTCCATGCGGGTGACCGACATCCCTCGCTTGCCTCCGGAGGTGAAGTCACGGGGACGGAGCGTGGACGTGGCCGAGGCGGAGGACTTCCTCCGGCTCTTCCACGCCGAGACGGACGGCGGGGCCGTGCGGCTGCCTGAGCGGCTCGAAGGGGTCCGTGCCGAGATCGACGAGACCGGGACCTACCGGCACACCGCGGCCGAGGTCGAGTTCGGTGCCAGGGTCGCCTGGCGGAACTCCGCGAGGTGCATCGGCAGGCTGTACTGGCAGGGGCTGAAGGTGCGGGACCGTCGTGATGTCGAAGGCGCCGACGCCATCGCCGACGAGTGCTTCACCCATCTGCGGGAGGCGACCCGGGACGGCCGGATCCGCTCGACCATCACCGTGTTCGCGCCGGACGGCCCGGCGAAACCCGGGCCGAAGATCCACAACGACCAGCTCATCCGGTACGCCGGATATCGGCTCAGCGACGGCTCGGTCCTGGGCGATCCGCGCCACGCCGGCTTCACCGAGATCGTCCGGGAGCACGGCTGGCGCCCGCCTGAGCGCAAGGGTTCCTTCGATGTCCTCCCGCTGCTCATCGAAGCCGAATCGGGGGACCGGCAGCTGTTCCGGCTGCCGTCGGACGCCGTGCTGGAGGTCCCGTTGTCACATCCCGACCACCGCTGGTTCGCGGGCCTCGGGCTGCGCTGGCACGCGGTGCCGGCGATCAGCAACATGCGGCTGGTCATCGGCGGGATCACCTACCCCGCGGCGCCGTTCAACGGCTGGTACCTCGCCACCGAGGTCGGCGCGCGCAACCTGGCCGACAGCGACCGCTACGACCTGCTGCCGGTGATCGCGGACCTGATGGGCCTGTCGACGAAATCGGAGCGCACCCTGTGGCGTGACCGCACGCTGGTCGAACTGACGCTGGCGGTCCAGCACTCCTTCGACGCGGCGGGCGTGACCGTCGCCGACCACCACACCGAATCGCGGCGGTTCCTCACGCATATCGCCAAGGAAGAGCGCGCGGGCCGCCGTTGCCAGGCGGAGTGGAGCTGGATCGTCCCACCGCTGTCCGGCGGGCAGACAGCGGTGTTCCATCGCTACTACGACGAACCCGATCCGGCCGCGAGACCGGCGTTCCTGCCTCCCGGGTAGGGCACAGACGGGTGAAGAGGTGAGCCGGATGCGGCGTGTCGATAGGCTGGACGGTGGCCTGGGTTGCGGCCGTGCGGACAATGGAGGCATGACCGCAGTGCTCGTCGCTCACGCCGGCCGATCCGGCGGGACAAGGGAGATCGCCGAGGTGATCGTCGCCGAGCTGCGGGAAGGCGGGCTGACGGCGGATCTGCTGGACGCCGCCGAGGTCGAGGACGTCGAACCCTACGGCGCGGTGATCGTCGGGAGCGCGCTGCATCACCGGCGCTGGCGGCCGGAGGCGGTTCGCCTGCTCACCGAACACGAAGAGGCGCTCCGGAACCGGCCGGTCTGGCTGTTCCACAGCGGGCCTTGCGGGCCGTTCGCCGCGGGCAAACGGGTCAGCCTCCCCGCGGGGGTCGCGTTGCTGGCCGCGAGGATCGACGCCGAGCGCACGGCCACTTTCGGCGGCAGGCTCACGCCGTCCACCGCGCGCGGCCTGCTCTGGAAGATCATGGCCATGGGCCCCTGGGCCGGCGACTTCCGCGACTGGCCGTCGATCCGGGCCTGGGCGCGCGACGTCGGCCGCCGCGTCCGCATCCGTGTCGCCCTCTGAAGCCCGGTTTCGTCGGTGCCCCGTCGTAGGGTGCTGCCATGGACAAACAGTTCACCGCGACACTGCTCAAGAGCCCGGAGAAGGGCGGCTGGACGTACGTGGTCATGCCCGGCTCCGCCGAATTCTTCGGCACCAAGGGGCTGGTGAAGGTGCGCGGCACGATCGACGGGCACGCGTTCCGGAGTTCGTTCATGGCGCTGGGCGACGGCACGCACAAGCTCCCGGTGAAGGCCGAAGTGCGCAAGGCGATCGGCAAGGAGGAGGGCGACACCGTGGACGTCGTCCTGCTCGAAAGGCTGGAGGGCTGAGTGGCCGCCGAATGGAAGCCGTCCCCGGTCATCAAGATCTACGAGGCGCTCGGCGCGGTGGCCGACGGGCGGGTCGAGATCGACGGTGACACGGCGCGTGTCGTGTCGTCGGACAAGGCCAAGACCTACGACGTCGGCCACGATCCGGCCGCGGGGTCGATCACGGCCAACGACAACGGGTCCTACTGGCAGGGATACCTCGGGTACCCGGGCATCGCGTACCTGATGGAGCGCGGCGTGCTCACCTACGACAAGAGTCTTGCCGGGGAGCTGGCCGGTGTGCCGTGGAAGGAACTGGCCACCGAGTACCGAAACGACTGGGCGAAGGTCGAGAAGCACGTCCGCGATGGCCTGTCCGGCCGTGGCGTGGAGCTGGACCGGTTCGACGCCGGGCTCGCGGAGATCTCGGGTCAGCTGGAGAAACTGGGACTCACCAAGCTTTCACCGCGGTTGAGGCCGCCGAAGTGACCGATACCGCGTGAGACAGCCTTTGCGGCCGCTATGAAAGGTCCTTTCCTGGCAAATTTCGCAAGGAAAGGACCTTTCATAGCGTGTGCCGGAGCGCTCAGCCGCAGTGACCGGACGGGCTGTCGTACTTCGCCCCGCCCGCGGAACCGCCCCACTTCACGCATTTGTCGGCTGCGGCCGCCTTCACCGGACCGGCGAACCAGGCGAACGACCCGGAGTCGGAGAGCCGGGAAGATCCCGCGACCTCGAGGTAGGCCGAAGTCGCGGTCGCGGTGCCCGCCGACGCGCTCTTCATCGTGCTGACACAGTTCTGTCCGTTGGAAGCGTTGTAGGACAGGTAAACCGTGCCCGCCGTCCCGAGCGGGGCCGAGTCGATCACGCCGTATCCGCCGCCGCAGGCCGGGGCTCCGAGCGTCGTCTCGGTGACGGTCGAGAAGCGGATGGTCTCGTTGGCGTTCCCGGCAGGGCCCGCTTCGTACAGCACGCCGACCGAGCCCGAGGACAGCTGGACCATGTCGGAGTACGCGGAATCACCGCTCCACACCAGCGTCCCGGCGGAGTTGCCCTGCCAGTTCGCGCCTTCGTCGAACGACGACCGCACGACGAGTTCCTTGCGACGGTCGCAGACCGACGGCGCGGCGAACAGGATCCGGTTGTACTTGCCCGCCTTGTCGGTCGCGGTCATCCGCGCGGTCGAGGCCTGCACCACCGGGGTGATCAGGTCCTCCTCGAAGGTGAACTTGGTGGAGAAGCTCGCCCCGCCGTCGGAACTGATGGCGTAGGCGCGGTTCTTCGCACCGCCGCTGAGGCATTTGTTGCCGTTGTTGGCCTGGTTGCGCGCCGCCGCGTAGACCCGGCCGTCGAGCAGTTCGGTGACGCTGATCTCCTGCGGGTTCAGCGAAGCCGACTTCGCCAGGGTTTCGGTGGCGCCGCGCTTCCAGGTGACACCTTGGTCGTCGCTGTAGACGAGCGCGCCGCTGTTCTTGTCGTCGTCGGTGTAGCTCATCCCGGCGACGATCCGGCCGGCGTGCGCGCCCCGCGTCAGCACGATGCCGTGTGACGGACCGGTCGCGAGCCAGCCCGGCGCGGCGTCGAACCCGAGTTGCGTGGTGAGCACCTTGGGCGCGGTCCAGGTCTTGCCGTGGTCGTCGCTGATCGAGACGCGCGGAATCCGGTTGCAGTCGGGGTTCTTGACGCATTCCAGCACCGAGAGCAGCACGATCCGCCCGGTGGAGGGGATCACGATCGGCGTCGGATTTCCTTTGGTGTCGCCGAAACCTTCGATGACGATCTTCGGGGCGCTCCAGGTCTTGCCGTTGTCCGCCGAGCGTTTCACGACGAGGTCGATATCGCCGCTGTCGTTGCAGAAGCCGGCGCCGCCGTTGCGCCCTTCGGCGAACGCGAGCAGTTCGCCGTTGTTCGCCTTGACGACGGCGGGGATTCTGAAGCAGTCGTAACCTTCTGTTTTCTCTTTGTACACCAACGTGTTCCCGACGGTGGCCGCCGAGATCTGGTCGCCGGTGGCCGGGGTGGCGAGGGAAGTGGCCGGGGATGCGCCGACCGCCGTGGTGGCGACGAGGGCCGCGAACAGGCCCTGTGCGACGCGGGAGAGCTTCACGGGAGTGCTCCGTCCTGGAATCGATTCCGGGTGACGGGGCATCAGAGTCCTTCCGGCTCGTACAGCCGTCGTACAAGGCCCGTACAACCCGGTTTCTCGTTCTGTGTCAGGTGACGCAGAACGAGAGGCCGTTCCCTGTCAAAGTTCCTTCAGCCGGCCACGGCGCGAGTTCGGAAGGGGGAGGGCCGATGAAGGTGTTCGATCCGGAGGGGCGTGAATGGGCGATCGATCACCGGTTCGCGCCGTGGCGCCGGTGGGTGCAGCCGTTAGCTCTGTTCAGGGGTGGATACCGGCATTACAGGCTCGCCCCGGACTGGTGGCTCCACTTCGACGACGCACCTGAGGCCCGTGCCGACGAAGCCGAGGGCCGCGAAGGCGGACCCCTTGCCAAGGCGGCGATGGGTCTGCTCGGGGCGATGTTCGCGGTGGAGGCGCTCGTGATGTTGCCGGTGTACTTGCTGGGTGGGCTCCTGATGCTGCCGTTCCTGCTGCTGGAACTGCTGGGCCAAGGCATCGCGGGCTCCGTCGCCCTGGCCGTCCGGCGGTTCCGGCGGGCACCGGCGAGGGTCGACGTCCTCGGCTGGCACAGGAAACAGAACAGCCTGGCCTCACTGACGATCCTCAAGGTGCATGAAGACCAGGCGGGCCCCTTGGTCACCGAACTGCGCGACCTGTTCCGCGACCGGGTCATGTTCGACCCCGGTGACCCGGACGTGCACGAGGCGCTCACCCGGTTCGGCGCGCGGGTGGAACGGCACCGGACCCTGCTTCGTCGGAGGTCTGTGTCGAGATCCGCGCACCGATGAGGGGGTAACGCGATGCGGGTGGCCGATCCCGAAGGCGGCGAGTGGCTGATCGTGCGCCGGTTCGCGCCGTGGCTGCGCCGGGTCCGCCCGTTCGCCATCGTCACCGAGAGCGAGCGCTACCGGGAAGTGTCGTTCACCCGGCACCGCGGCCGGTCCGCCGAGAAGGAACGCCTGAGCTTCGAAGACCTGCTGGTGATGGCGTTCGTGCTCGCTTACACGGCAGGGTTCGCGCTGCTCCTGTCGCCGTTCCTCCTGGCGGAACTGGCAGCCTGGACGGTGACGGGAGCCGTCCTCTGGCTGGCGAGGCTGACCGGCCTGGTCCGCGCCAGGGTCGACCTCATCGCGCCACCGCCCGCCGAACGCAGCCTCGCGCCGGTGCGGGTCCTGCTGGTGCCGAGGACGGCCGCGGTCAGGCTCACCGGCGAACTCACGACGCTGATCGAGACCACACCGGACTTCGACCCGGAGAACGAGCCGCGCGTGCGGAAACTGTTCTCCGCCACCGGTGCGCGCGTGGAGCGGCACTTCGGCCTGCCGTGGCGGCTCAGTGGTCGTCGGGTGCGAGCTGTCTGAGGTCTTTCAGGCTCCGGACGACCAGCCGCTGGCGCCCGGTGCTGAGCAGCCCGTCGGCGCGCAGGGTCCGCAGGGTCCGCGCGACGGCTTCCCGTGACGCGGAGGCGAGTCCCGCCAGGTCGCGCTGGCTGATCCGCAGGGCGATCAGGGTGCCGTCGGGGACGGGTACGCCGTACCGCTCGGCGAGGTCGACCAGGATCGCGGCGATGCGTTCGGCGGCGGTGCTGTCCCCGAATTCGGTGCGGCGCGAGTTGGCGTAGCGCAGCCGCGAGGTGATGATCCGGAGCAGGACCACGGAGATGCCGGGATACCCGTGGAGCACGGTGTTGAACGCCCGCGCGGACAGCCACAGCCCGGTGACCGGTTCGACGGCGATCGCCGTGGCCGAGCGCCGGCTGCCGTCCATCGACGCCATCTCGCCGATGATGTCGCCCGGATCGCGGACGGCCAGGACGGCGTCGTAACCACCGGTGGACACCGACGTGATCTTGACCCGGCCGGTCATCAGGATCAGCACCCAGTCCGACCGGTCGCCCTCGCGGATGATCACCGTCCCGGCCGGGTACCGGCGTAGCTCGGCCTCGGCGCGCAGCGCCTTGCGCTGGCCGTCGTCGAGCAGCTCCCAGAGCCTGCCGGGTGAATCTTGCGGCTCCGCCGCCGGTTGTGTCATCCCTTTTCGTCGCCTCCGTGCGCGATGGTACGAGCAGACCGCGCCGGGCGTTATCCGGGGATCTCTTGGTATGCCTGAGAAAGGCGTCGGATACCGTCCCGCAGCTGCGTGCCCGTCGCGGCGCTGACGTAGCTCAGGCGCAGATAGGGCCCCGGTGCCTCGGCCGCGAAGTAGAGCCTGCCGGGGGTGACCGCTACTCCGGCGCGGAAAGCAGCGCTGGTCAGCGCCACTTCGTCGGCGAAACCGGGGAGCGGCTGCCACAGGTGATAGCCGCCGGTCGGGACCGGGACGGCGCTCCAGGAGGGGAGGAACTGTCGAAGTGCCGAGACGGCGACGTCGCGGCGCTCCCGCAACGCGGCGGCGAGGGTCCGCAGGTGCCGTGCCCAAGCGGGAGAACTCACCAGTTCGAGCGCGGTTTCCTGCAGGGGCCGCGGGACGAAGAAGCTCTCGACGGCGTGCAGCCCGCGCAGCCGTTCCAGTGCCGGTCCGCGGGCGGCCAGGGCACTGATCCGCAGGCTCGGCGACGCCGGTTTCGTGAGCGACCGGATGTGCACCACGACGCCGTCGGGGTCGTCCGCCACGAGCGGCGGCGGGGGAGGAGGGCTGCCGGGGTGCGCCATCAACCGCGCGAAGTCGTCTTCGATGATGAAGGCGCCCGCGTCACGGGCGATCCGCAGGACCTCGGCCCGGCGTTCGGCGCACAGCACCGCGCCGGTCGGGTTCTGGAACGCGGGCTGGCAGACGAACAGCCGGGCGCCGGTGTCGCGGAAGGCGTCCGCGAGCAGTTCGGGCCGGACGCCGTCGCGGTCGATCGGCACCGGGACCGGCCGCAGTCCCGAGGCCCGCGCGATGGCCAGCATCCCCGGGTACGTCGGGGATTCCACCAGCACCGGCGCGCCGGGGGCGCCGAGCGCGCGCAACGCCGTGGTCAGCGCGCTCTGCCCGCCCGAGGTGACCAGCACGTTCTCGACGTTCACCGGGCTGCCGATGTCGCGGGCGAACCAGGCCCGCAGTTCGGGCAGACCGCAGATCGGTGGCCTCGTCCACGCGCCGGGACGGCGTCCGGCGCGGGCCGACGCCGCCGCGAGTTCGCGTTCCGGCTGGAGGCTCGGATGCGTGTAGCCGCCGTTGAGGTCGATGACGCCCGACGGCGGGTCGCTCAGCGCGGCGAGCACGCCGGTCGCGTCGATCGCGCGGGCTCCCGACTGCGAACTCAGCGCCACCTCCTGCCACGACACGTCGCCGGTCACCGCCACCTCGCGGGGTGGCGGGGCACGGAAGACGCCGGCACCGGGGCGGGTGATCACCAGGCCTTCGGCGGCGAGCGCGGCGATGGCGCGCGACACCGTCACGGGGCTCACCTTCAGCTGCCGGACGAGCTCCCGGCTGGACGGGAGCTTTCCCTCGATTGGATAGCGCTTGAGCTCGGACCTCAGCTGTGTGACCAGGCTGGCGACGCTGCTACCATCGGACATGAGACTGGATGATAGCGCTATCGCGGAGCGGGCAGTAGCGGTCCGCTCCGGGACCCTGCTGGCGGCGCTGGGTGTCTTCGCCTTCTCGTTCACCTTCCCCGCCACCGCGTGGGCGCTCAAGGGCTTCGACGCGTGGACGGCCACCGGTCTGCGAAGTGTCCTGGCCGCGCTGGTCGCCGGCGTCTGTCTTCGCGTCTTCCGCGTCCCGCTGCCGAGGCGTGACCAGTGGCGCGGCCTGGCCGTGGTCGGTCTCGGCTGCGTCCTCGCGTTCCCGACCCTGACCACGCTCGCGCTGAAGACGTCGTCGACGGCGCATTCCGCGGTGGTGATCGGGCTGCTGCCGCTGGCCACCGCCGTCGTCTCGTCGAGGCTGACCGGGCACCGGCCGTCCCGCCGGTTCTGGCTCGCCGCCGCGGTCGGCGCGAGCGCGGTGGTCGTGTTCACCGTCGGCCAGAGCGGCGGCGGACTGTCCACAGCGGACCTGTTCCTGTTCGCCGCGCTCGTACTGTGCGCGTTCGGGTACGCCGAGGGCGGCAGGCTCGCCAGGGAGATGGCGGGCTGGCAGGTGATCGCCTGGGCGCTGGTCCTCGCGCTCCCGGCCACCGCCGCGTTCGCCGTCTTCGGGCTGGTGACCGAGCCGCTGCACGTCACCGGCGAGGGGATCGCCGGCCTGCTCTACGTCGCGCTCATCTCGCAGTTCGGCGGCTTCTTCGCCTGGTACAAGGGAATGGCCGAGATCGGTGTCACGCGGGCGAGCCAGTTGCAGCTGGCCCAGCCGCTGCTGACCCTGGTCTGGGCGGTGCTGCTGCTCGGTGAGCATCTCCCGGCGGCCGCGCCGGTGACGGCACTGATCGTCGTCGCCTGCATCGTCGTGACCCAACGGTCGCGCAGCTAGATCAACGCGGCTGGATCAACGTCGCGAATCCGCCAGACCGCGGTGTCCGCGCGGTGATGGGCTGGGGCACATGACCGCCTCGACCCTCGACACCTCCGCGCGAACCCCGCTGAAGGGATGGCTCGCCGTCCTCGCGGTGACACTGGGGATCTTCTCCCTCGTCACCACGGAGATCCTGCCGATCGGCCTCCTGACCCCGATCGGCGAGGACTTCCGGATCACGCCGGGGACGGCGGGCCTGACCATGACCCTGCCCGGTTTCCTCGCCGCGCTCGCCGCCCCGGCCGTCACCGTCGCCGCCGGGCGGCTCGACCGCCGGACCCTGTTGTGCGCGCTGATGCTGGTTCTCGCGCTGGCCGACGTCCTCGCGGCGACAGCGCAGGCCTACTGGGCGGTGCTGGTCTCGCGAGTGCTGGTCGGACTGGTGATCGGCGCGTTCTGGGCGATCGGTTCCGGGCTCGCCGCACGGCTCGTCGGACCCGGGCACGCGGGCCGGGCGACCGCGGTGATCTTCTCCGCCGTGCCGCTCGGCTCCGTACTGGGCGTGCCCGCGGGGACGTTCGTCGGTGAACTGTTCGGCTGGCGGGCGGCCTTCGCCGCGATGGCGGTCTTCACGATCGGCGTCCTCGCCGCGCTGGCGTGGGCGCTGCCGCCACTGCCGTCGGAAGGCGCGACCCGGCTCGGCGTCCTGCGCGGGATGACCCGCGAGCGGGCGACCCGGCTCGGGCTGCTCGTCACGGTGCTGGTCGTGCTCGCCCACTTCGGGACCTACACCTACGTCACGCCGCTCCTGCGCCAGGTGACGCAGGTGAGCCCGGAGCTGATCACCGTCTTCCTGCTCGTCTACGGCACCGCCGGGATCGCCGGCAACTTCGCCGCCGGAGCGGCGATCGCCCGCGATCTCCGGCTGACCTTCCTCACCGCCGCCGGGTTGATCGGCGTCGCGACGTGCGCGTTGCCGTTCCTCGGCGACACGAAAGCGGGCGCGCTCGCGCTGCTGGTGATCTGGGGTTTCGCCTACGGGGCCGTCCCGGTCTGTTCGGGAACGTGGTTCGCGCGGGCGGCTCCGCAGGCGCCCGAAGCGGCGTCGGTGCTGTTCACCTCGTCGTTCCAGGCGACCCTCTCGGCGGGTGCGCTGCTCGGCGGGATCGTCGTCGACTCGGTCTCCGTCCCGGCCGCGATGGTCGCCGGTGGGGTGCTCGCGCTCGTCGCGGTCGGCGTGCTCAGCCGAGCGCGGTCAACGTGACCAGCGCGGTGGTGCCGACCAGCAGGGTGGAGAGCAGGCCGAGCAGCAGGGCACGGCCCCCGGTGCGGACGAGATTCCCGATCCGGACCGCGCAGCCCAGCCCGAACAGCGCCCCGGCCAGCAGCAGCGTGCAGGCGATCTTGGCGACGTCGAGCGCGAGCCCCGGCACGATCCCGGTGCTGCGCAGGGCGGCCATCGCCAGGAAACCGAGGACGAACAGCGGGACCAGCGGCGGCCGCTTCCCGTCGGCGGGACGGTGGCGTTCGGCCACGCCGACCGCGGCGACCATCGGGGCCAGCAGGACCACCCGGCTGAGCTTGATCACGATGGCGACCGCGATGGCGGCACTGCCCGCGGGGGTGGCCGCGGCGACGACCTGCGCGACTTCGTGCACGCTGAGCCCGGCCCATTCGCCGATCCGGACCGCGTCGAGGTGCAGCCAGCCGCCGATCAGCGGGACGGCCGCGATGGCGAGCCCGCCGTAGAAGGTGACCAGCGCGACAGCGGTCGCGACGTCGGAATCCTCGCGTTTGACGACGCCTTCCATGGCGGCGATGGCGGACGCGCCGCAGATCGAAAACCCGGTCGCGACCAGCATCGCCAGGCCGCGCGGCACGCCGAGGAGCCTGCCGAGGCCGATCGTGCCGAGGAACGTGACACCGACCGTGAGCACGACGGCGAGCAGCGTCCCCGGCCCCAGTGCCAGGACCGACGGGAGCGAAAGCTGCAGGCCCAGGAGCACGACACCGGCGCGAAGCAGCTTCTTGGTGACTCCGGAGATCGCCTTCCGGGTCTCGTCCGACAGCGACGGCAGCGAGCCGGTGAGGATGCCGAGCACGACGGCGATAGTGAGCGCGCTGACGACCGGGAACGCGGTGCCGACCAGGTACGCGGCGGCCACTCCGGCGGCGGTGATGGCCAAGGCGGTCAGGTAGGGCTTCGTCGACCTCGCGTGCGTGGTGCTCATGGTTCGAGCCTCGCCTGGACGGGGTGAGGTCGGTAGCCGGGAATGCGAGGGGTAGGTCATACACTTGGGCTATGACCGCACCCGACCTGGACTCTCTCCGCCTGCTGGTACTCGTCGAAGAGCTCGGCAGCATCGGGCAGGCCGCGGCCAGCCTCGGGATCGCGCAGCCGTCGGCGAGCAAACGACTGTCCACAGTCGAGCGACGGCTCGGGCTCGTGCTGGTCGACCGCACGCGACGCGGCTCCGCGCTCACTCCCGACGGCCGGGTCATCGCGGGCTGGGCGCAGCGCGTGCTGTCCGAACTCGACGGACTGCTCGACGGCGCCGAGGCGCTGCGCACCCAGCACGAGGCACAACTGCGGGTCGCCGCGAGCATGACACTGGCCGAGTACCTGGTGCCGGGCTGGATCGGCGAGCTCAAACGCGGCGATCCCGGGCTGTACCTCGGACTGGAGGTCACCAACTCCGACCAAGCCGCCGAGTTGGCGCGTGAGGGCAAGGTCGACCTCGGGTTCGTCGAATCACCCGGCTCGTTGCCCGGCCTTGCATCCAAGCGGGTGGCCACCGATCGGCTGGTTCTCGTCGTACCCGGAAGCCATCCGTGGGCGCGCAAGCGCCGGCCCGTGACCGCGGCCGAACTGGCGATCACGCCACTCGTGGTCCGCGAACAGGGATCCGGGACCAGGGAGACCGTGGACGCCGCGCTGCGCAAGGCCGGTGTCGGACCGGCGAAACCGTTGCTGGAACTGGGTTCCTCCTCCGCGGTCTGCAACGCCGTGATCGCGGGTGCCGGTCCGGCGGTGATCAGTGAACTCGCCATCGTCCGGGACATCGCCGAAAGCAGGCTCGTCCCGGTCGCCGTCGAGGGCGTCGACTTCGGCCGGGAACTGCGCGCGGTGTGGCCCGCCGGGCGGCGGCTCGCCGGTCCGGCCGCGGCGTTGCTGGCCATCGCGGTCCGGAATGCGAAATCGCGGTGAGTCCTTTCATGTTCTTCTGTGAACGGTCCGTTAATCGCGCGTGATACCGAAAGTCCCGGCGGCGTGGATACCGACGATAGGGCGAATCGACGGCCTTTCCCCGGAATGGGGGCGGACCACCATTTCCGGTGGTACTGGCGAAAGCGCGATGGCGAACTCCGGGTAACAGGCCGGATGGCGTATCGGCTGTTGGGACACCTGGTCGTTGACGGCACTTCCCTGGTACTGCGGGAAAACACGGCGCGTCCGATGTCGCCCGTGTATCCGGAACGCTAATTTTCCGCGACGGTCTCCGTGTTTCGCAGGTCGGCGTTCCGCCATCCGGTTCCTGTGGCCGGAAACCCTACTGTCGAGTATTGACGTGAAGCCCCGCCTGCGTTTAAGTACGCCCGGTAACCAAATCACTCTTCCGTGTGCTCGGAGGCTTCCCGTGGGTAAGTCGATTCGTGGCGTCCTGCGGCTCTGCGCGCCGACCGTCGCCGAGATGGGCTGCCTGCTCGACCGGGACGACCTCCTGAGCTCCGGCGAAACCGGCCGCGGCCGGATCCGGCTCGGTCCCGTCGACCCGGCGCCCAAACGGCTCAACCTGGCCAGGAAGGTGGTCGCGAAGGGCAGACCCTGGCGCGGCCGCAACGACCTCTGGTTCGTTCCGGAACCGCTGCTCGGCGCGGGCGGTGGCAAGGTCGCGTTCGTCTTCCCCGGGCTGGAGAACGAGTTCGAGGCCCACGCCGACGACATCGCCCGGCGCTTCGGCCTTCAGTGGGACTCACCGGACGTCACCGTCGGCGACGTCGGCAGGCACGGCAAGGGAGTTTTCCAGCTGGGCAGGCTTCTCCACACGGCGTTACGCGGGCTTCGCGTGACCCCGGACGCGCTCGCCGGGCACAGCCTGGGGGAGTGGACCGCCATGGCCGTCGCCGGGATCCACGCCGACGACGAGGTCGACGCGTTCCTGGCGGCCTTCGACCCCGACGCGCTCAAGGTGCCGAGGCTGGCTTCCGCGGTGGTCGGCGCGGACGCGTGCGTGGTCACGAAAGTCCTCGAAGGACAGTCCGAAGTGGTCCTGTCCCAGGACAACGCGCCCAACCAGTCCTGGCCGACATCGCCGTGATGCTGCGTGAACTGCTCGAGGAATACGGGCTGGACGACGCCGAGATCGGCCGGGACACGAAGTTCCACGACCTAGAACTGGACAGCATCGACCTCGTGACGCTGTCCGGCCGGCTGCGTGACCACTACGGCGACAAGGTCAACTTCGCCGAGTTCGTCGCGGAACGCGAACTGGCTGAGATCATCGCGCTGACCGTCGGCGAACTCGACGTCCACGTCCGGCGTCTCGGGCCCGAGGCCGGTGACGCGCAGGTCGTGATGTACGACCTTCGCGGGCACGGGCGCACCACGCGGCCCGCCACCGGTTACCGGCTGGAGGAGTTCGTCGCCGACCTCGACGGCCTGCTCGCCACGCTGGAGATCGACCGGCCGGTGCACGTGGTCGGGAACTCGTTCGGCGGCTCGGTCGCCTTCGGTCTCGCCGCCTCGCGCCCCGAGCGCGTCGCCAGTGTCATCGCGATCGAGGCGGAGCCGCCGGTGCGGGCCTGGATCGGGCATATGGCCGAGGGGCTCGCCGACGCGAAGAACCGGCTCGCGCACGACGAGGTGATCGGCTGGATCGCCGAGAACCACGGCGCGCACACCGCCCGGCTGTCGAAAACGGCGTACAAGATCCTGGCGGCCACGACGCTGGCCGAGGACATCCCGCTGAGCCGGACCATCGGCGACGACCTCGCGGCGGTGCGCTGCCCGGTGTTCGCGCTGTTCGGCGACCCGTCCGGGCTCTCGGCGCAGGTCCCGGACCTGGAGCCGAACCTCGCTCGCTGCCGCACGGTCGTCCTGCCGGAGCAGGGACATTCGGTGCTCGTCGAGCGCACCGCGGAGACCACGGAGCTGATCCTGGGCTGGGTCCGCGAACACTCGTGCGAAACGGCGGTCTAGATGGGCAGATTCCTCTTCGTCACGCCGCCGCTGACCGGGCACGTGAACCCGGCGGTGGGGGTCGCGGCGGCCCTGACCACGCGCGGGCACCAGGTCGCCTGGGCGGGGCAGCCGGAGGTCATCCGGCGGCTCGCCGGCGACGGCGCCGAGGTGTTCCCGTGCGCCGTCCCGCACGGCCTGCCCGAACGCGACGCGAGCCTCAAGGGACCGGCGGCGTCCCGGTTCCTGTGGGAGGAGTTCCTGATCCCGCTGGCCGAGGCGATGGCGCCCGGGATCCGCGCCGCGATCGCCCGGTTCCGCCCGCAGGTGGTGGTCGCCGACCAGCAGGCGATCGCGGGCGGTCTCGTCGCCGACGGGCTCGGCCTGCCGTGGGTCACCTCCGCGACGACGTCCGCGGAACTCGTCGACCCCCTGGCCGGGATGCCGAAGGTGGCGGCCTGGGTCGACGACCTCCTCGACGGTCTGCGCACGCGCCTCGACGGCGGCCCCGCCGACCCCAGGATGTCCCCGCACGGCGTGCTCGCGTTCACCACCCGGGAACTGCTCGGCCCGGCCCCGCTGCCGAAACGGGTCCGGCTGGTCGGCCCGTCCATCGGCGGGCGCGCGCCCACCGGTGACTTCCCGTGGGACCGGCTCGACCCGGCGGCGCCGACCGTGTTCGTCACCCTCGGGACCGCGAACGCCGACGCCGCCGGGGACTTCCTCGGCGCGGCCGCCCGGGGACTTTCCCGGGTCGAGGGGATCCGGACCGTCATCGCCGATCCCGGCGGCGCCGTGGGACCGGTGGGGGACACGGTGCTCGTGGTGCCGAGGGTGCCCCAGATGGCGTTGCTGGCGCGGGTGGACGCCGTCGTCTGCCACGGCGGGCACGACACCGTCTGCGAGAGCCTGTGGCACGGCGTGCCGCTCGTGGTCTCGCCGATACGAGACGATCAGCCGATCGTGGCAGGGCAAGTCGTCGACGCGGGCGCCGGTGTCCGGCTGCGGTTCGGCCGCGTGAAACCCGAACGGCTCGCGGCCGCCGTGACCAAGGTGCTGGACGATCCGGCGTATCGCTCCGCCGCCGAAAAGGTGGGCGCGTCGTTCCGGGAAGCGGGCGGCGCCGCGACGGCTGCCGACCATCTGGAAGCTCTGCTCTCCTAGCCCTTGAAAAGCCCGCGTGTAGGGACTCTCCTGGAGGGGTACCAGCTTCCTAAAGGTGTGTCCTCGTGCTGGGAGTCGCCGTGACCACAGTGAAGACATCGCCCGGGCCGGAGGCCATCCGCTTCGGCGGGCGGCCACGGGCTCCCAAAGGCTCCGTGTTCCTCAGTGTCGTCCGCACCACCGACCACAAGACGATCGGCCTGCTCTACCTCGGGACCTCGTTCGCGTTCTTCCTCGCCGGCGGGTTCATGGCGCTGCTGATGCGCGCCGAACTCGGCAGGCCGGGACTGCAGTTCCTTTCGCAGGAGCAGTACAACCAGCTGTTCACCATGCACGGCACGATCATGCTGCTGCTTTACGCGACACCGAATCTGTTCGCCTTCGCCAACTACATCCTCCCGCTGCAGATCGGGTCGCCCGACGTGGCGTTCCCCCGGCTGAACGCGTTTTCCTACTGGCTTTACCTTTTCGGTGGCACGATGACGCTGACCTCGTTCGTCACCCCGGGCGGCGCACCCGACTTCGGCTGGACGGCCTACACGCCGCTCTCGGCCGCCGCGCACGCGCCGGGCGTCGGCGCCGATCTGTGGATCATGGGCCTGATCGTGTCCGGGCTGGGCACGATCCTCGGCGCGGTCAACATGATCACGACGATCCTCTGCCTGCGCGGGCCGGGGATGACCATGTGGCGGCTGCCCTTGTTCACCTGGAACATCCTCTTCACCACGATCCTGATCCTGATCGCGTTCCCGATCCTCACCGCCGCGCTGTTCGCGCTGGAAGCCGACAGACGGCTGGGCGCGCACGTCTTCGACCCGGCCAACGGCGGGGCGATCCTGTGGCAGCACCTGTTCTGGTTCTTCGGCCATCCCGAGGTGTACATCGTCGCGTTGCCGTATTTCGGCATCGTGACCGAGATCGTCCCGGTGTTCAGCCGGAAACCGTTGTTCGGCTACAAGACCATGGTGTTCGCGACGATCTCGATCACCGCGCTGTCGATCGCGGTGTGGGCGCACCACATGTTCGCGACCGGCGCGGTCCTGCTGCCGTTCTTCTCGATCATGACGTTCCTCATCGCGGTGCCGACCGGGATCAAGTTCTTCAACTGGATCGGCACGATGTGGAAGGGACAGCTGACCTTCGAGTCACCGATGCTGTGGTCGGTCGGGTTCATGGTGACGTTCCTGCTCGGCGGGCTGACCGGGATCATCCTCGCCTCCCCGCCACTGGATTTCCACGTGCACGACAGCTATTTCGTGGTCGCGCACTTCCACTACGTGCTGTTCGGCACCATCGTGTTCGCCACCTTCGCCGGGATCTACTTCTGGTTCCCCAAGATGACCGGCCGGATGCTCGACGAGCGGCTCGCGAAATGGCATTTCTGGACCACGTTCATCGGCTTCCACACGACGTTCCTCGTCCAGCACTGGCTCGGCAACGAAGGCATGCCGCGCCGCTACGCCGACTACCTCACGTCGGACGGATTCACCACGCTCAACACGATTTCCACGATCGGCGCGTTCCTGCTCGGCGCGTCGGTGCTGCCGTTCCTCTGGAACGTCGTCCGCAGCTTCCGGTTCGCCGACGTCGTCGAAGTCGACGACCCGTGGGGACACGGGAACTCCCTGGAGTGGGCGACGACCTGTCCGCCTCCCCGGCACAACTTCTTCGATCTGCCGAAGATCCGGTCCGAACGGCCGGCGTTCGAACTCCACTACCCGCACATGGTTCCCCGGCTGCGCGCCGAGGGGCATTCCAGCCGACCGAAGGAATGAGGTACCGCGCATGATCCCGATGGACGTCGAAGGGATGGCAGTCCTGGCTCCGGAGGCGGCGCCGGTGATGCTGCTGCGGGAGCGGCAGGGTGAACGCCGCTGGCTGGCGATCACGATCGGCGGACCCGAGGCGAGCGCGGTGGCGCTCGCGCAGGAGAAGATCCGGCTGCCCCGGCCCGGCACGATCGAACTGATCGGCAAGGTGGTCGAGTCGTTCGGGCACCAGGTCATCGGGGTCGAGGTCACCGCGCTGCGGGACGGCATCTTCTTCGCCGACCTGGTGCTCGATTCCGGCATCCGCGTCTCGGCCAGGCCGAGCGACGCGGTCGCGATCGGCCTGCGCGCCGGGGTCGCGATCGAGGTGGCGGATTCGGTACTGGAGGTCGCTTCGGTGCGGGTCGAGATCGTGGGGTCCGGGCCCGACGCGGAACTGCCGACGGTGCCGCCGGACCCGGTCGCGCAGGAGCGGGAGGTCGAGGAGTTCCGGGCGGCGCTGGACAGGATCGTGCCGGAGGACTTCGGGGACCCGCCGCCTGATCCGCCCTCTGATCGTTAGGCCCGGGGACGCTATGAAAGGTCCTTTACTTGCAAAATTTGCAAGTAAAGGACCTTTCATAGCACTTGGGGGACCGGGGTTACTGCTTCGAAAGGCCTCGTTCGATCGCCTCGATGATGCGCGGCCGCATCTCGGCGGCGCTGATGATCGCGTCCACCGAACCGACCTTCACCGCGCGCTCGATGCTGTGCACACCGTCGAACTCGGACGCGACCGCGCCCAGCTTCTCCGCCCGCACCGAAGACCGGACTTCGGCCAGTTCCGCGGCCAGCGCGGCGCGTTCGGCGCCGGTCGCCCCGCTGAGCTTCTCCGACAGCGACCGCACCCGCTGATCCGCCGCGGTCCGCGCGTTGACCTCACCGGCGAACACGACCGCCGCGGCGGGCGCGCCGCCGAGCACGGAGGCGAACGAGCCTTCCAGCGCCAGCACGGTCATGTTCGGGTTCAGCGCCTTCGAGAAGACCACGAACGCGCCACCGTGGTACCGCGAGATCACGGTGAACACGATCGGGCCCTCGAAGTTGACGATCGCCCGGCCGATCTCCGCGCCGTACTCCAGCTGCAGCTTCCGCATCGACTCCGGTGAACCGTCGAAGCCGGACAGGTTCGCCAGCACCACCAGCGGCCGGTTGCCGCTGGCCGCGTTGATCGCCCGCGCCGCCTTCTTCGACGACCGCGGGAACAGCGTGCCCGCGGTGTAGGTGTCCGGGCCGTCGGTGGGCGGGAAGCCGCGGCGCGGCACCGAACGCGACTCGATACCGAGCAGGCACACCGGCCGTCCGCCGAGGTGTACGTCCTGCACCGCCGCGGTCTCCGCGTCGGCCATACCCGGCCAGCGCTCCAGCACCGGGTGGTCCTGGTCCGACAGCGCGCGCATCACGGTGCGGATGTCGAACGGCTTCTTGCGGTCCGGGTTGGCTTCCCGCGAGAAGATCTGGCCGACCGTGGTGAAGTCGCTGTCGACGGCCGCGTGCGGGAACGGCGAGACGTCCCGGTCGATCGGGTCGTTCGTGATCGCCTTGCGCGGGCCGGTCTCCTCCGGCGCCACGTAGGTGTGGTCGTAGTGCGACATCAGCACGTCGCGGGCCGCGGCGAGGTTCGGCGCCCAGTACTGCGCCTGCCCGTTCGGGCCCATGACGCGGTCGTAGCCGCCGATGCCGAAGTTGTCCTCGGCCGAGACACCACCGGAGAAGTCGAGCGACTGCTTACCGGTCAGCACCATCGCGGAATCCGGCGTCATCACCAGGATTCCCTTGGTGTGCATGAGCATCGTCGCTTCGGCGTTCCAGTACGGCTGGGCGCCGACGTTGATCCCGGCGACGACGATGTTGATCTCGCCACCGTCCTGGGTGAAGTGCACGATCCGCTTGAGCGCGGCCGCGACCCAGTCCATGTTCTCGGTACCGGACTCCATCGAGATCCGGGCACCCGCCGAGAGCGCGTACCACTCCAGCGGGACCCGCAGCCGCTCGGCCAGATCCAGCGCCGCGATCACCCGCGAGCACTCCGGCTCCGACAATGCGCCGAGCGCCTTCGTCGGGTCGCCCAGCAGCACCACGCGTTTGATGCCCTCCGGGTAACGCTCGGTCGGCGTGGTGACCACACCGGCGACGATCGCCGCCTTGTTGCGTCCCTTCTTCCGGTCGACCGGGACGAGGGTGTTGCTGTCGTCCATGTCGTACTCGGCGAACGAACCGAGCATCTCGGTCAGCTCGTACGGGTACACCGTGTCGCGGCGGCGGGCGCGCAGCACGTTCTGGCGGTAGTCGTCGAGCGGGAGGATCGGCTCGGTGGTGGGCTCGGACAGCGACATCTGCACGCCGCCGCTGACGTCATAGCCGATCCGCACGGCGACCTCGGTGATGTCACCGGTCACGCGGTCGCGCTGCCTGCCGAGGAACTGGACCTCTTCGAGGCCCGCGCCCGCCGTCGACGGCTGCACGCGCTGCGCGACCGTGTTCAGCTCCTCGCCGGTGAGCTCGCTGGTCGGCCACACGTAAAGCATGATCCGGTTGGTGTCGAAGCGCTTCTTCGCCGGGAGCGTCGCCTGCACTTCGCGGATCGCGTCGAGACAGCCCGCCAGCGTGCCTTCGACCGCGGGCAGGGCCAGCAGCTTGCCGTCGTTGTCCCGCAACGGGGTCAGGTCACGGACCTGGGCGAGCGCGACCAGCCGCTGATCCGACGGGTTCATCGGCGAGACGCACTTGAACAGGTAGACGTCTTCGTCGCCGGACGGCAGCCGAGTGAGGTCGAAGTTCGCCAGTCGCTGCAGCTGCATCCGCTGGGCGATCAGCGGGTGGAGACCGCGGATCAGCCGCTCCTCGCTGAAGCCGGTCGAGGACGGACGGAAGGTGAAGTGGTGGTGCGTCACCGCGCCGCCGTGCCCGGCGACCGTGGTGGTGATGCGCCGGATCCGGCTCGGCAGCGACTCGGCCGTGAGGACCTCGCGCAGCCCGGCCGCCATCGTGTCGTCGGCTGACTCGTCGTCCCAGGTCAGGTAGAGGTCCGCCTCGACGTCGGTGTCGGCGGGCAGCTGGGCGGCGAGGTCGGCGACCGCCTTGATCGCGCCGGGCAGCCCGGCGCGGTCGACGGCGGTGGTCGCCATGTGGAACCGCTCGTTCTCGTCGGCGTAGTCACCGGTGACGAAGGTGCAGCCCCCGGCGGTGACCTGCTGGACACCGGTGAGCGCGCGGTTGCCGTAGTAGCGGCGGCTCAGCACTTCGAGCAGCGGGGTGTGATCGGTGCCGGGGCGCCCGATCCGCTGTCCGAGCAAGCGGACCAGCGGCTGCGCGCTGGCCAGCATGCTCGCGATCCGCTCGGCGCGGTCCGGCGAATCCGGGTGCAGGTCGAGGTGCCGCAGGTGCTTGCGGACCTCGCTGTACACCTCGGCGCGGGTGCGGCGGAGCAGCGGCTGGGCGAACCAGCGGAACACCACGCTGCGGGCCAGGTCGCCGACCACCGGGAAACGGAGCTGCGTGGCGGCGATGAGCGCCTCCAGCGCCTTGCCCGCCGGCTCGCGCATCGACTCGAACGGCTGGGCTTCGGTGAGCCACTGCCGCAGCAGCGCGGTGACGATCGCGACGTCGGAAGCGGTCCGCTGCTGGGCGAGGAAGATGCGGAAGACCGCCTCCTCCAGCTCCGGCGTCCGCTCCAGGTCGTCGATGCCGTAGTGCGACAGCACCTTCTTGAGCTTGTTCTGGAACGACTCCGACAGCCCGGCGCGTTCGACGTCGAGGCTCTGCAGGTAGGTGTGGAAGAACTCGCGGGCGCTGTGCACCCGGGTGTCCGTCTTGGCCTCCTCGCGCGCCGGCTTGTTGCGCATCAGCTCGGACAGGTCGGCGAACACGGTCAGCAGTTCGACCTCGCCCTCCAGCGGGCGGTCGCCGTTGGCCTCCAGCTCGCCACGGGCGGCCAGGTACGCGCTGAGCGTGCGGCGCTCGTCGTGCGGGTCGACGTCGAAGCCCAGCAGGAGGCTGCGCAGATCCTGCTGCCCGCGCGTGATCCGCTGCGCGGTCGACGTGCCGTTCGGCTCCACGGGCAGCTCGATCTCGACGCTGCCGGTGTCCTCGGCGACCTCTTCGCCTTCGTCCGCCAGCGGTTCGAGCCGCAGCAGGGGAGCGCCGGTCTCGACCTGACTGCCGACCGAGACGACGCACTCACGCAGCTTCGCGCGGAACGGTGCGCGGAGCACCGTCTCCATCTTCATGCTTTCCAGCACCAGCACGGGAGCGCCTGCCTCGACCTCCGCACCGACCTCGAGCGGTGTCGCGACGACGAGCGCGGGCGCGGGGGAGCGGACGACGCCGCCCTCGTCGCGGCTGATGCGGTGGGTGACGCCGTCGACCTCGACCAGGTGGATCGGCCCGTGCGTGCCGGTGACCAGGCGGAACCGGGTGCCGTTGACGGTGATCTGGCCGGTGTGCTCGTCGAACCGGTCGACCTCGACGTCGGCGGGGTGGATGTCGCCGCCGCCCGCGGAGACACCGACGCGGAACCGGCGGTGGCCGATCCTGGCCACGCTCACGCGGTACGCGGCGCCACGCAGTTTGAGGTCGAGTGGACGGCCGCTCTCGTGCTGGACCTGCGGGCGGCCGCCGTGCGCGGTGGAGACAAGCCGTTGGCGCTCAACGGCTTCCTCGTCCTCGTAGGCCTCGATCGCGGCGGCCGCGAGCGCGATCGCCGAATGGCGGTGGGTGACCAGCTTGCCCTCGCCGCGGACGCGGTCGATCCAGCCGGTGTCGGCATGGGCGTCGATCACTTCGGGCTGGTCGAGCAGGTCGAGGACGAAGCTCTTGTTCGTCGCGCCGCCCTCGATGATGACCGTGGTCTGCGCCATCGCGCGGCGCAGACGGCCGAGCGCCTCGTCGCGGTCGCGGCCGTAGGCGATGATCTTCGCGATCATCGAGTCGAAGTCGGCCGGGATCGTGTCGCCTTCGCTGACCCCGGTGTCGACCCGGATGCCGGGACCGGAGGGCAGGGTCAGGCGCGCGATGCGGCCGGGTGACGGGGCGAAGTCGCGGTCCGGGTCCTCGGCGTTGAGCCGCGCCTCGACGGCGTGCCCGAACTCGGCGGGCTGGGGGCCTTCGAGCTTGCCGCCGGAAGCGACGTGCAGCTGGGCCTTGACCAGGTCCATGCCGGTGGTCAGCTCGGTGATCGGGTGCTCGACCTGCAGCCGGGTGTTGACCTCGAGGAAGGCGAACAGCTTGTCGCCGGGGTGATAGAGGAACTCGACCGTTCCGGCGCCGCAGTAGTCGACGGCGAGCGCGAGCCGCTCGGCGGACCGCTTGAGCTCGTCGGCCTGTGCGGGGCTCAGCACCGGGGAGGCGGACTCCTCGATGATCTTCTGGTTGCGGCGCTGCACCGAACAGTCGCGGACGCCGAGCGCCCACGCGGTGCCCTGACCGTCGGCGATGACCTGGACCTCGACGTGCCGGGCGCCGGTGACCAGGCGCTCCAGGAACACGACGCCGCTGCCGAAGGCCCGCTCGGCCTCCAGGCTGGTGCGCTCGTAGGCGTCCTTGAGCTCGTCGGCGGAGGTGATGACGCGGATACCGCGGCCGCCACCGCCGGCGGTCGCCTTGAGCATCAGCGGATAGCCGATCTCCTCGGCCGCGCTGATGGCCGCGTCGAGGTCCGCGACGGCGCCGCGGCTCCACGGGGCCACGGGCACGCCGACCTCTTCGGCGATCAGCTTCGCGCCGATCTTGTCGCCGAGCTTGCGCATCGCCTCCGCGCTCGGCCCGATGAACGTGACACCCAGCCGCTCACACAGCTCGGCGAAGGCAGGATCCTCGGCCACGAAGCCCCAGCCGACCCAGGCCGCGTCGGCCCCGGTCTCGGTCAGCGCCCGCTCCAGCACGGCGAAGTCCAGATACGGACGCGCCGACGCGGGCCCCAGGTTGTGGCTGAGGTCGGCTTCCCGCACGAACGTCGCCGACCGGTCCGCGTCCGTGTAGAGAGCGACGGTCTCGATCCGCTGTCCGGTCTCCGCCGACAGCTCGCGGACGGCATGGATGAGCCGCATCGCGGCTTCTCCGCGGTTGACGATGGCGACACGACTGAACACCGACTGAGCCTCCCAAGTACGCAGCACAACAGGTGACATCCCGCGCGGGACAGTCCCCTCTATCTGCCTACAGCCTGCCTCTTACCGGCCGGTACGAGAATGTCGTCGGTAACGCATGCCGAGGGCCGGGTCTTGTAGGAACCCGCCAAAAAGTGTCCTGGAACACCTAGTGGAGGGGCCTGATGACGTCATGAAGTGGACAATCGGGGGCCGGACTTGCTAGGCGGGTTCGTGAGCTGTCATCAGGTGTTCACGGCCGCTTCACCGGGGTCGCGCCGGGTGACCGCTTCGGCTGGGAGCGCGTGTCGGTGGTGGAGTCGCTGTTGGAGGGGGCTGTGGCCGTTTTCCGGCAACGGCGCTCGGTCGGGGGCGACGTTACGGGGCTTGTGTGGAGTGGTGCTCGGGTGGTGGTGGCGTGGTCGGTTTTCCGGCGACGGCTGCTCGAGTCGCGTGCTGAGGGAGCGGTTGTTTCGCGGTGATGGGCGCGGTGCGGCGGCGGGTTCGTCGGCGAGGTTCGCGAGCAGGCGGCGCGTTGCCCGGCGGGGTTCTGGAGGTCTGCTCGGGCAGAGGCGGTGTGGCCGTTTTCCGGCAACGGAGGGCGGAGCGGGTTGCTGTGTCTCGGGTGCGGGTGAGGAGGAGTCGTGGCCGTTTTCCGGCAACGACTTCGCGATGAGGGCGGGGCCCTGCACTTGAGGACGTGGCGATCGGGGTTGGTTTTGGGAATGCTCCCGTGGCCGTTTTCCGGTAATGGCCTGGAACGGTGGCGGTTCGTCGACAGCGTCGCTAGTGGGGACTGCGTTGCCCGGCGCGGGATCTCCTTGCGGAAGACTGTTCGAGCGGAGGCAGCGCGGTCGGTTTTCGGCAACGGCCCAGAACGGCGATGGTTCGTCGGAAGGGTCATGAATGTGCGCTGCGTTGCCAGGCGCGGGATTCATTTGTGGAGGGCTGCTCAGGGCGGGGGCGGTGTGGTCAGTTTTCGGCAACGGATTCGCGACAGAGCGGTGCTGCACCGTGGACACGGCGATCGGGGTTGTGTCCGGCCAGTGTTCCCGTCGCCGATTTCCGGCCACGGTCCAGTGGCGGTTCGCGGGCAGGGTCACTGGTGGGCACGGCGGTACCGGGCGCGGTTCTCCTTGTTGGGGGACTGCGCAGGACAGAGGCAGCGTGGCCGGTTTTCGGCAATAGCTTCATGACAAAAAGGCCTCGCACCCGTGGACACGGCGACCGGGGTCGCGTCTGACCAGCGCTCCCCGTCGCCGATTTCCGGCAATGACACCAGAACGGTGGCGGTTCGCAGGCAGTGCCGCCCAGCGCGAGATCTCCATATGCAGGACCGCACACGCGGAGGCGGTGTGGCCGGTTTTCGGCAACAGCCTCACGGCAAAGGGGCTTTGCGCCCGTGGACACGGCGATCGGAGTGGTGTCGAACCAGAGCTCCCGTCGCCGTTTCCCGGCAATGACTCAGAACGGTGGCGGCACGTCGTCCGGGGGCACCGCCGGTCGGGGCTCGTGCAAAGGCGGCGGCACGCTGTCGTAGCGCTGCCCGGTCGGAGTGGTGACGGTGAGGGTTCCGTCAGGGTCGAGGTGATAGATCCAGCCGGGTTCGTCTTTGAGGCGGTGATCGCGGCGGCAGAGGTCGACGAGGTCGGTGGCGTCGGTGTGGCCGCCGTGCTGCCACGGCACCGCATGATCGAGATCGCAGGCCTGCGCGACACGGTGACAACCCGGTCTTCGGCACTCACGATCCCGCACCCGCACGAACTCGCCCAGGCCCGCGGTGGGCCGATACCGCTCCCGGCCCAGATCCAGCACCTGCCCGGACAACGGGTCGGTGATCATGCGCCGCAGCACCGTACCCGCCCCGGTGGT
>NZ_JBHRWK010000054.1:0-78076 GCF_042647925.1 Amycolatopsis speibonae | reverse complement strand
CCAACGACGCCGGGATATGGCCATGCCCGGCCAGCTCCGCCGGATCCTCGTTCAACCCGAGATAGGTGGCCAGATCCATGTACAGGAACACCTCCGACCGTTCCCCGGCGCCGCCCTGCCCGCCCAGCAGGAGATCCAGGGCGACGTCGGCGCGTAGCTGGTCCAGGGTGCGGGTCTCACCACCGGTCTTCAGCGCCCGCGCTTCCCGATCGATCCGCACAAACGCGGCCGCCACTTTCTCCACCGGACCGTCCTCGACCTCGATCGACGCCACCCCCGCCTCACCCTGGCGCAGCGTCAGACGGCGGCCTGCGCGGTGGTGTTCGGTACGCCGGGCCGCCCCTTCCTTGTCCACGATCCCCGCCGCGTGACTGGCCGCTTTCCGGATCTGCTCGGTGTTCCTGCCCTCCAACCGATCCTCCAGCAACGCATCCACGGCGCGGGCGTCGTCGTCCGACAGCCACCCGGTCGCCGCAGCGACTTTCATCGCTCCCGCGCCGCTCAGCACACCCCGGTCCATCAACCCCAGCGTCCGGGGAAGGCGGGTGGTCAACGCCTCCGCCGCAGACACCAGCGCACCCGCATGACCGTCCACGACAGACAACGCGAACGCCACCTCCTGCACCACGCTCGACACACCGTCGCGATGGCGGGACAGCTGCGCGATCGCACGGAACCGGACCGCCTCCAACCGGGCGATATCCGCCGACGCCGCCTGTGCGACAGCCACGCACTCTGCGTCGCTCAGAGCTGAACAATCCTTGTATGAAGCCAAAAAGGCTCTATCGGTAGCCACGGAAGAAACCGTACAACCACCCACCGACAAATCCTGCCACCAAGAACTCAGTAGTAATGCCGGAGCTCGCCACACAGTGATGACCATGGCCGAGAAGTCCCCGTACACAAGGAAATCTTCACTCCCTGCTCCTCGTTCTCCACTCCGAGCCCGTTGTCGTGAACGGTCACCTCACGACATCCGGTGAACCACGACGGAAGATACGGGCCCACCACCACGACAGGGCCGGCAGCGCTGTCCGGAGGCGGCCCCCAGTCCGCATAGGACATATGGCCCGAGTACACCGAAGGAAGCCCGTAGTGCTCCAAGGCTCCCGCTTGCCCGTAGTTCCGCGTGAAGATCGCCGCGGTGCCGTGCGGGACTTGCTCCCTGACGTTGCGCACCGTCGAAGCCGGCTCCGGCCAGCCCGCTTGCTCGCCTTGTCCCTTGTTGACAGCCAAAATCGGCGCCAGCGCGGAGACCGGCAGCAGCGGCAGCCCGACAAGCAGGGAAACCGCCGCGCCGATCACAGCCCACGACGCCGACAGAACTCGGCGCCGGGTCCGGTCGAGCCACCGTAAACAGGGGTCCGCGCCGGCGGCCGCGAGCAGCAACAAGAACGGCGCCGCATAGTACGGTTTTCCGCCCGGCACCAACAAGATCACGCACAACACCGGATAGGCCAGTGCGAAGGACCGGGCCCAGCGCAGGTCCGGATCACGCCAGAGCCGGAGGGCGCCCGCGACCCAGACCGGCACGACCACTGGGACAGATAGAGCAGCTGCATCGGCACGAACAGGATCCGGTTCTCCGCGCCGTCGTCCTCGCTGATCCCGGAAGCCACTGTCAGCAAAGGGAAATCGTGCGCCGCCTGCCAGCTGAGTCCCGGTGCGGCCAGTGCCGGCGCGAGCAGGATCCCGGCGGCGAGCCAACCGGTGCGGAACATCGTGCGAGGGCCGACGGCGAGCACCGCCAGGCCGATCGAGGCGACCATCAGCAGAACGAGCCACTTGCTCTCCAGCCCGACTCCGATGACGGCGCCGACCGCGAGCCACCAGCGTCCGTCGCCGGTGCGGAACAGGCGCAGGACCACCAGGCCCAGCGCGCTCCAGCCCAGCAGGTCGACCGTGGCCGTCGAGAGCATGTGCCCGTCGACCACGACGAACGCCGCCAGCGCGGTCATCGCGGCGGTGAGGACCTGCACGCCGCGGCCGCCGCCGAACTCGCGGGCGACCAAGGCCAGCAGGACCACCGTTCCGGCGGCGCACAGCGTCGCGGCCACGCGCGGGCCGGGAGGAGTGACACCGAACAGCTCTGTGGAGATCCGCGCGAGCAAGGGCGTCAGCGGCGGCTGATCGACGTAGCCCCAGGCGAGCCGCTTTCCCGCGGCCAGGAAGTAGAGCTCGTCCCGATGAAATCCGTACCGTCCCGACAACAAGGTCAGCACCAGGACCCTGTATCGCGACCACCAGACCGACCGGCCCCCGAGCGAATCGCTTCATCGCGCCTCCCCAGACGAGGCGAAGCCTACTGCGCGGGAGGAGCCAATTCGACCCTGTTGCGGCCGCCCTGCTTCGCCCGGTAGAGCGCGGTGTCCGTGGCGACGAGAAGGTCGTCGACGCTGGTGATGTTGGCGGCCGGGTACAACGCCCCGCCGATCGACACCGTCAGGTCGGTCAGCACGGCGTCGCGATCGGGCAACGCGACCGAGACCACCGCGACCTGGTGCCGGATCCGTTCGGCCACCTGGCGCAGGGTCTCCTCGCCGTGGATGTCCGGGATGACGATCGCGAACTCCTCGCCGCCCCAGCGTCCGCAGACGTCCTGCTCGCGGATCTCGGCGCGCAGCGCGTCACCGACCGCGCGCAGGACGAGGTCGCCGTTGGGATGGCCGTAGGTGTCGTTGATGGTCTTGAAGTTGTCGAGGTCGAGGAACAGCACGCCGAGTTTGCGTCCGCCGCGTGTCCGGCCCAGAAGCTCCTCGGCCAGCTGACGCCAGCGGCGTTTCGTGACGAGCCCGGTGGTGGCGTCGGTGTGCGCGTCGCGCCGGTACTGCGTCAGCAACAGCCCGCGGTGCAGCGCGACCAGTGCGATGACGACCCCGACCAGCACCAGCGGGTTGGCCTGGACGAGGACGACGGCCGTCACGAGGCCGAGGCCGAGCGCGCCGGCTTCGAGGATCTGGTCGCCGAACCCGGAGAACAGCTCGCCGATCGACTTCGGCGGCGACGAGAAGGCGATCGCGATCATCACCAGCACGGTGTTGATCGCCCAGCGCAGGGCCGCGGCCACGATGATGACCGCGAGGTCGCCCAGCCCGGCGAGCAGGCCCGAGTCGGGCGAACCGGGGTAGTGGCGCATGCCGAGGCTGAGGACGACGACGGCGGCCTGTGTGCCGCAGAGCACCGTCGCGGCGGAAAAGATCCACCGATGGGGGAGAACCGGCCGTTGGTGTGGCCAGATCCGCAGCCATGCGATGGTGTAGGTCATCACGACCATCGCGGCGGCGAGCACCGGCGGCAGCGCGATGACGGCGGCGACGCTCCAGACCGCCTTGGTGTCGACGTAGGCGACCGACGGGGCCCTGTCGTACTCCCGTTGGCGTTCGATCTGCCGGGTGCCCTCGATCGCGATGGCCGCGCACAGCGTCAAGACGCCGAAGCGGGCCAGGTCGGTGCCGGTGACCGGGACCAGCCGGGCCGTCGCCGCGGTCGAGAGGACTGCGATGAGATTCACGACCAGGACGTAGGAACGCACAGGTCGCGGCAGGCTCCACAGGTGCCAGGCCGTGAGCCGCCGCCGCGCGCCGCCGAGTCGTCCGTCCACGCACCCTCTTCCGTCGGTGATCTACACCGTAATCGAACCGGGACTGCGACGAGCGTCGTTGTCCGGACGATAAGAAGCGCGGCCGCGAATTCCCCCGGACAGCCCAACCGGAAAGAGGGAGGTGCGCCGATGCAGGACAACAACTGGTGAATGTTTTGCCTGATACATCGCTAGTTCGAGGGAGGTGAACGACATGCGGGACAACAACTGGACCACTCGGCGTGACAACAACTGGACCTGAGTGATCCGGCCCACCGAGGCGCGGTTCGGCGAAGGGAGGTGAACACAAGTGCGTGACAACAACTGGACGACCCGTCGTGACAACAACTGGACGTGATGAGCCGATCGAGTCAGGAACCATGCTCGCCAACGGGTGTCGTCCCGCCGGCCGGACCCACGGGATCTTCTGGGCCGCGGCGGGACGACACCGCTCGTGACCAGCCCACCCCGGCGACGCAGGCGACCACCACGCCCGCACCCGCCGCGACGGTGATCACGGTGGTCGGCGCGACGACCTGGGCCAGCAGCCCGGCGGCCGCGATCCCCGCCGCCTGCGCCGCCCGCAAGGCGGCGATCGCGACCCCGATCACCTGGCCGCGTCGGGCGGACGGAGCGGCGAGGCTGTACTGCGTCTGAGTGATCATGTCGTGCGCGGAGAAGACGCCGGAAAGCGTCCACAGCACGACGATCGGGACCAGGCCGCCCGCCCAGCCGGTCGGGATCAGCACCAGGCTGCTCGCCACCGTCAGCACGCCCAGCGCCCGGACCTGCCGTTCTCGCGGGATCCGGCTCAACAGGATCCCGCCGAGTACGGAGCCGACCGGGTTCGCGGCCAGCAGCCACGGCAGCGCGCCCGCGCCGCCGAGTTCGGCGGCGACCGGGACGGCGAGACCTTCGGGCACGACATAGAAACCGCAGCAGCAGGCGATGAGCAGCAGCCAGCGCAGTTTGCGGTCGCGGGCGACCAGACGGCAGCCCGCGAGCAGGGAGGGGCGCCGGTGATGGCTCGGCGCCGAGGGTGGATATCGCTCGAGTCCGAAACGGAGCATGAGGGCCGACAGTGCGAAGGTCCCCGCGTCGATCAGCAGCGCCCCGGGGACGCCGAGGCCGGCGACGACGGCGGCGCCCGCGCCGAAGCCCACCACGAGCCCGGCCTGATAGGTGGACGAGATGACCGCCTGGCCGACGACCAGGCGGTCCGGGTCGAGCAGATCCGGCAGCATCGCCTGGCGGGCCGCGTAGAACGGCCCGGCCATCAGCTGCACGAAGAACAACAGCGCGGCCGCGGCGGGCAGCGGGAGGCCGGGAGCCGCCATCAGCGCGATCAGGACCGCGCGGCCGACGTCGGTCACCACCATCACGGTGCGCCGTGAGAAGCGGTCCGCGATGCCGCCCAAGGCGCCGCCGAGAAGATCGGGCACGAAGGTCAGCGCGTACGCCGCCGAAGCCCACCCCGCCGACGACGTCCGGTCGAACACCAGCACCGTGAGCGCGACCCTGGCCAGCTGGTCACCGGCGACCGAGAGCAGATGGGCGAGCCAGATCCGGCGGAATTCGGCGACCGCGAAGACGCTGCGGAACGACGCCGCCGGGGCTGACATGCGCTTCAGGCTGTCGTGAAGCGACCACTTTGCGCAACCCCGAAGATCTTCGAAAATTATCCGCTGCCGTGTCGAACCGCGGGGTACCCGTTCGACGTGTCAGTAAGAGAAGGAACGGAGAATCCGATGTCGCATTCACTGGGCCCGCTGGCGAACAACCTGGCCGCCTACGCCATCTACTCGACCGCGCAGACCGAGATGCGCCACGCCTACAAGCTGATCGAGGCGGGCGACTACCTCGGCGCCGCCGCGGAGATCGATTCCGCCGCGCACGCCGCCGAAGTACTCGCCCGCGCAACCTCCGATCTGGACGCCGAGCGCTCGCAACGATGGCTCAGAGTCGTCGTCGCCCGAAGGCGCTTCGCCGAACAGGCCCGGGTGCGCGCGTCGGACACCGCCCTGTCGCTCGCCGCGTGAGTCTGTTCCGGACACCGTCGTGACGCCGTGGTTCCAGGCGAGAGGCGTTCCCGCTCAACGGAAAGCGCGTCGATAGGTGCCGGGACTGACCCCGGTCGTGCGCTTGAACCGTTCGCGGAACGAGGTGGAGGAACCGAAACCGACTTCGGAACCGATCCGTTCGACGGCGTACTGGGTGGTCTCCAGCAGATGCTGCGCCTGCCGGATCCGCGTCCGGTGCAGCCATTGCAACGGCGTCGTCCCGGTCTGTTCGCGAAAGTGCCGGATGAGCGTGCGCGTGCTCGTCCCGGCGCGCGCGGCGATCTCGGCCAGGCTGAGGTCGCGTGCGAGGTTTTCCTGCATCCAGAGCAAAGTGGGTTCCAGTGCCGCGCCGCGGGGAGCCGGGGGATGCCGCAACGCGATGAACTGCGCCTGGCCGCCCTCGCGTTCCAGCGCCATCACCGAAAGACGGGCGGCGTCGGCGGCGATCGCGGCGCCGTGGTCGCGGCGGATCAGGTGCAGGCACAGATCCATTCCCGCGGCGGCGCCCGCCGACGTCAGGATCTGCCCGTTGTCGACATAGAGCACGTCCGGGTCGACGTCGACGTCCGGATAGGCGGCGGCAAGCGCCTCGGCGGCGACCCAGTGGGTGGTGGCGCGGAGGCCGTCGAGCAGGCCCGCGGCGGCGAGGACGAAGGTGCCGGAACAGATCGAGGCGATCCGCGTACCCCTCGCGGCGGCCGAGGTGAGCGCGTCGCGGACGGCTTCCGGCAACGGCCCGGCCGGGTCGGCGGTGCCCGGGACGACGATCGTGCCGGCCTCGCGCAGCGCTTCCAGGCCCCACGGCGCGCGCAGGGTGAAGTGCCCGGCGTCGACCTCGGGATGCTCGGCGCAGATGACCACGCGGTAGCCCGCGCTCCCGTCGGCGAGCCGGGTCCTGGTGAAGACCTCGATCGGCGTCGAGAGGTCGAACGGGATCACCTTGTCCAGTGCGAGGACGGCGACGGTGTGCATGACCGCAACCTACCCGCCCCGATGGCGGGATCCCGTCGGAAGACGTCGTTCGCGCCACTGGGAGTGGCACCGTCGGGGTTCTAGCGTCGAACCATGGTGATCATCGCGCCGATCCTCGTCGGCCTTGTCTACGTCGCGCTGATGTCGCTGATCCCCGAGCCGCACCGCCGCCGCTTCAACGCGGTCATGGTGGCGGGCGCCGGTGCCGCGTACCTGAGCGGCGGCGGCCTCGGGATCTGGGAGTTCGCATTCACCGCCGTCATGACCTACGTGGCGTACCGCGGCCTGGATTCCTGGACGTTCATCGGCGTCGCGTGGCTGCTGCACACCGGCTGGGACGTCGTGCACCATCTCAAGGGCGCCCCGATCATCCCGTTCGCGGAGCACTCCTCGTTCGGCTGCGCGATCTGCGACCCGGTGATCGCGATCTGGTGTTTCGCGGGCGGACGTGTCGTTTTCCGTCGCCCGCGTTCGTCGGTCGCGTGAAACGACCGAACGAAAGGAGTCCGAGATGACGGTGATCGTCGCGGGAAAGCTGTACGTGGACCCGGAGGAACGGGACCGGTACGTCGAAGGCCACCAGGTGATCGTCGAGAAGGCGCGGGCCCATCCGGGCTGTCTCGACGTGGTCATCGCGGCCGACACGCTCGAAGCGGACCGAGTGAACATCTTCGAGTACTGGGAGTCGGAGGAGGTGCTGAACGCCTGGCGCGCGGTCTCGCCGAGGCCGACGTACTCCGCCGAGATCCGGGACGGGGAGGTCTTCAAGCACCGGGTTTCCCACTCGGGTCCGCCGTTCGACTGATCCGGGACGCTTGGCCGCTGGGCCGTTTGATGCGAACATATGTTCTATGACGATCGAGGGTCCCATCCTGCACGCCGACCTGGACTCGTTCTACGCGTCGGTCGAGCAGCGTGACGACCCGAGCCTGCGCGGGCGGCCGGTCATCGTCGGCGGCGGTGTCGTCCTGGCGGCCAGTTACGAGGCCAAGGCGTACGGCGTCCGCACGGCGATGGGCGGCGGCCAGGCGCGGCGGCTGTGCCCGGACGCGATCGTGGTCCCGCCCCGGATGCACGCTTATTCGGAGGCGAGCAAGGCTGTCTTCGAGGTCTTCGGCAACACGACGCCGCTGGTGGAGGGCATCTCGATCGACGAGGCCTTCCTCGACGTCGGCGGGCTGCTGAAGATCGCGGGCAGCCCGAGCCGGATCGCCGCGAAACTGCGGAAGGACGTCCTGGAGCAGGTCGGCCTGCCGATCACCGTCGGCGTCGCCAGGACGAAGTTCCTCGCGAAAGTGGCCAGTGGTGTCGCGAAACCCGACGGCCTGCTCGTCGTGCCGCACGACAAGGAGCTGGAGTTCCTGCATCCGCTGCCGGTCGAGCGGCTCTGGGGCGTGGGCAAGGTGACGGCGCAGAAGCTGCGCGAGCGCGGCGTGACGACGGTCGGGCAGATGGAGGGGTTCGGGGAGAAGGACCTCGTCCGGATGCTCGGCCGCGGCGTCGGCGCCCATCTGCACGCCCTGTCCCACAACGACGACCCGCGGCGGGTGCAGACCGGCCGCCGTCGCCGGTCGATCGGGGCACAGCGCGCGCTCGGCGGCAGGCCGCGTTCTCCCGCCGAACTCGACGCGACACTGCTGACCCTGGCCGATCGCCTGGCCAGGCGGCTGCGCGCGGCGCAGCGGGTGTGCCGGACCGTCGTGCTGCGGATGCGGTTCGCCGATTTCACCAAGGCGACGCGCTCACACACCCTGCTGGAGGCGACCGAACAGACCGGCGCGATCATCGCGGCGGCCCGCGACCTGCTCGCCGCGGCGAGACCGGTGATCGACGAGCGCGGGCTCACGCTCATCGGCCTCGCGCTCACGAACCTGACGAAGGACGACTCGATCCAGCTGGCACTGCCGTTCGGCGCGAAGCCCAGGGACGCGCTCGATTCGACGCTCGACACCGTCCGGGACCGCTTCGGCGCGAAGTCCATCACGCGGGCGGTGCACCTCGGACAGGCCGAGGAGCCGTGGGTGCCACTGCTGCCGGACTGAACCCGTCGCTAGGGTGTTCCGGTGGCGGAAGTCGAGATCTACACCGATGGCGCGTGCAGCGGCAATCCCGGCCCCGGCGGCTGGGGCGCGGTGCTGCGGTACGGCACGGTCGAGAAGGAGATCTACGGCGGGGATCCCGGGCCGACCACGAACAACCGGATGGAGCTGACGGCGCCCATCGAGGCACTGGAAAGCCTGAAGCGCCGGGTCACGGTGGACATCTACACCGACAGCACCTACGTCCGGAACGGCATCACCAGCTGGGTGCGGAACTGGAAGAACAACGGCTGGATGACCTCGGCGAAGACGCCGGTCAAGAACGCCGATCTGTGGCGCCGTCTCGACGAAGCCGCTTCACGGCACGACGTCGAATGGCATTGGGTCAAGGGCCACGCCGGGCATCCGGAGAACGAGCGAGCGGACCGGCTCGCCGTCAAGGGCGTGGAAGAGGTCGTGGGGCGACCTGTCGTCCAGCCCGGCGAACGGTCCGCTCGGCGTCGTTAGAAGAGACGCCACTAGCAGCTGACGCTGACCTTCGCGCTCTTGTTGAAGGAAACGTGGACGTGGTCCATGTGGTTGGCGGTCGCGCCGCCGCGGTCCTCCATGGTGTCCCAGCCGCTGCCGTCGTTGTAGCGCTGGCGCCAGATGACGTAGCTGACGCCGAAGTCCTTCTGGTTGGCCAGGATGTACTCGGCGACGGCGTTACCGGTGGCGGTGTCCACCATGAAGTCGAGCGCGAGGCCGGAGGGGTGGTCGCTGGCGTTCGCCCGGCCGGCGACGCCGCCGACGGTCTTGATGCCGAACTTCGCCTTGACGTGGTTGCCGACCTGGGCCACGTGCGGCTTGGTGCCGGCGAGGCTGGTCGAGCACGACGCCGTCGAGGCGGGCACGGTCGTCTTCACCGTGGCGGGCGCCTTGGCCGACGTCGTCGGCTTCGGGGGAGCCGAGGAGGTCGAGGGGGGCGGTGTCGTCGTGCTGGAGGGCGGGGTGCTGCTGGTCGACGGCGGGGGAGTCACGCTGGAGACCGGGGGAGCCTGCAGCGCGAGCGCGGCGCTGGCCGCTTCGACGTCAGGGGAACCTGCGGTGGTCAGCCACATCGACGCCGGGAGCGCCGTGGCGACCGCTGCCGCGATACCCGCGGGGAGCTTCCACTGCGGAGCCTTGCTCTTGCGATGTCTGCCGGCCATTTCTCTGATCACTCACCACTTCGGGGACGGGAACTCGCGTCGGGGGCCGCGAGCTCCGGGCAACATTACGAAAAGGACACGGCAATGTCACGCCCGAGTGTGTTCGCCCACAGTTACTTTGATCGTTGAACCAAAAGAGGCTCACGCCCGTACAGATACAAGAAGTGCTTTTATGTGAGCACTGTGAGTGACGAATTCAGTCGGCTTTGCAGGAGTGGAAGTACACGTCCTCGTTCGGCGAGATCACGTTCACTCCCGGGGAGCGCGGGGCCCGTCCGGTGGCCGTCGAGGCCGCGATCACGGTGCAGACGAGCTGGTTGATGGCCTGGTTGGACAGTTTGCGCACCGAGAACGGCAGCGCGAGGCTCGACGGGTCGCCCGGGTACACCGCGACCCGGCCCACCTCCGGCGGGACGAACGTGGTGAGTCCTTGCGCGGCTTCCCGCTCGGTCGGCCCCTTCAGCAGCAGCGTGATCGCGCCTTCGGGGGAAACGGCGCCTTCGCTGGGCCGGGTCACCGGGATCACCCGGCCGTCGGAGACGAAGTACAGCGTCAGCCCGTTGAGAACATACGTGCCCTCGGTGTTGCGGATCGACGGTCCCGGCCCGGCCGCGACGACACCCGTCGGCTGCACGCCGCAGGCCGCCACCAGTGCCGCGGCCGCGAGAGCGGGCAGGAGCCGTGCCTTCCTCATCGCGTCCCTCCTTCGGCGCGGTGCGGCAGACGCAGGACGAACCGGGTGCCGTGCCCGGTGTTGGCGGCCGTGATGCCCCCGCCGTGCAGACGCGCGTTCTCCAGCGCGATCGCCAAGCCAAGGCCGCTGCCCTCGGACCGGGCGCGGGCGGTGTCGGCCTTGGTGAAACGGTCGAAGACGTACGGCAGGACCTCGGGATCGATCCCGGGCCCGTGGTCGTCGACCTCCAGGGTGACACCGTCGCTGTCCGCGCGCAGCCGGACTTCGACCGGAGGCGTGCCGTGCCGGAACGCGTTGCCGACGAGGTTGGCCACGATCAGGTCGAGCCGCCGCCGGTCGACGCGGGCGAGAACGCCCTCCGGCAGGTCGGTGACCAGGTCTTCGCCGTCGCGCCAGCCACGCGCGTCGAGGCTGTCCCGGATCGCCGTCGCGAGGTCCCATTCGTCGAGAACGAGCTCGGCGCGGCCCGCGTCGAACCGGGAGATCTCGACCAGGTCCTGGACGAGCCGGGTCAGCCTGCGGGTCTCGCCCGAGACCAGCCGCGCCGCGACGGCGGTGTCCGGCGGCAGCGCCTCCGCGTCCTCGTCCAGGACGTCGGTGACCGCGTTCATCGCCGCGAGCGGTGTGCGGAGTTCGTGCGAGACGTCGGCCACGAACCGGCGGGCGTCGGCCTCCATGGCTCGCAGCTCGCCGACCGTGCGTTCCAGCTCGGCGGCGGTGTTGTTGAAGGTCGTGACCAGTTCGGCCAGCTCGTCGGATCCCTTGGCGGGCAGCCGGATGTCGAGCCTGCCCTCACCGAGCTGGGCGGCGGCGGTGTTGAGCGCCCGCACCGGCCGCAGGACCTGCCTGGCGGCCAGCAACGCGAGCGCGGCGGCGAGCGGCAGGGCCAGCGCGGCCATCTGCCAGGCGTACTTCGCGAGCTCTTCGATGGCTTGCTGCTGCTGGCCGAGCGAGGTGAGCGAGTACACCTGGAGCCCGCTGCGCCCCATCGACCCGTTCGGCTGCCTGGTCAGCACCGGCATGCCGACCAGGAGTTCGGGGATGGTGTCGCGGTCGAGGCGCTGGAACTGGATCCGGTCGTCGTTGGCGACGGTCTCCCGCAGTCCGGGGGAGAACGTGGTCAGGTTCGGTCCGTTGACCGACCGCAAGTCCCGGTAGACCGCGACGGCGTTCAACCGCAGACTGCCCGCGAAGTCGTTGAGCTGTTCCTGGGTCGGCGGCATGGACAGCGGGCGGCCGTAGGTGGCGACCCGGTCCTTGAGCTGGTTCATCGCCGCGTCCTGGACCGCTTCGAGGATGGCGTTGCGAGCCGAGACGTAGCTGGCCCCCGCCGCGGCCGCCGCCCCGATGATCGTCATCGCCGCGAAGGCGAGGATGAGTCGCGGCCGCAGCCCGGAGAGCAACCTCATGAACGGCCGAACCGGTACCCGAAGCCGCGGACGGTCTGGACGTGGTCGGGTTTCGCGGGCACGTCCTCGATCTTCGCGCGCAACCGCTGGACGCAGGCGTCGACCAGCCGGGAGTCGCCGAGGTAGTCGTGGTCCCAGACGGCGGAGAGGATCTGCTGGCGGCTGTAGACCTGACCGGGGGTGCGCGACAGCTCCAGGAGCAGCTTCAGCTCTGTCGGCGTGAGCGAGACCGGCTCGCCGTTCTTCGTGACCACCAGCCCGGCCCGGTCGATGACCAGGCGGCCGTGCCGTTCCCAGGCCGGGTCGCCCTCGCTCGCGGGCTTCTCGCTCACCGCGCGCCGCAGGACCGCCCGGATCCGGGCGTCGAGCACGCGGGGCTCGATCGGCTTGGTCACGTAGTCGTCGGCGCCCGCCTCCAGCCCGGCCACGATGTCGAAATCGTCGCTGCGGGCGGTGAGCATGATGATGGGCACCTCGCCGGCCGAGCGGATCCGCCGGCAGGTCTCGAAGCCGTCGATCCCGGGCAGCATGAGGTCCAGCACGACGATGTCGGGCTGGTACACCCGCAGTTTCTCCAGCCCGAGCTCACCGCTCTCGGCGGTGTGGACGGTGTGCGCCTGCCGGCGCAGCGCGAGTTCCAGCCCCTCCCGGACGGACGCGTCGTCTTCGATCAAAAGGACACTTGCCACGTCGCCATTATTCGGATGTCACCGCTTGTGTGCGACTCGGCTCGATCTTGTAGCAGAACCATGACATTGTCCGGACCTCCCGGAGAAACGGCGTGGGAACAGTGAGACCCATGGCCGTACTCACCCACGAAGCGAAACCGACCCCCGCCCACCGTCCGCTGCCCGGACGGCACGCCGAGCCCCGGCGCACCCTGTCCAGGGCCGTGTTCCAGCTCGCCACCGGACTGGGACTGGCCGCCGCGTTCGTCGTGACCTTCGTGCTCTTCGTGCACACGTCGGCCGGTCAGCTCGCGGAGAACGGCGTCGTCCGCAGCGCGCAGTCCGGCCAGTGGTCCACAATGGACTGGGCGGGGCCGCTGCGGGACCAGGACATGGTGCTCGTGATCGGTGCCGCCGCGATCGTGCTGATCGGCCTGGCGCTCCTTCGCCGGAAACCCGGCCTCCTCATCCCCGCGCTGGGTGTCCTCGTGCTCCCGCTCGTCTCCGCGCAGTTGCTCAAGCTGTACGTCCTCGAACGCCCCGAACTGCCCGACGCCGGTTACGGACCGGGACACAACAGCTTCCCGAGCGGGCACGTCAGTGCCGCCATGGCGATCCTGATGGCCTTCGCTTTCGTTCTGCCCCAACGGTTCCGCCCGGTGATCATCGGGTTGGGCGGCGTCGCCGTCGCCTGGGTCGCGTCGTCGACCATCGCGCTGGGCTGGCACCGGCTGAGCGACACGGCGGGCGCCTGCCTGCTGGCGGCGTCGTTCGCCTGCCTCCTCGCCGCCTGGCTGACCACCCGGCGCCGTGACCTGCGCCGCACGCCCGTCCTCCTGGTGGTCTTGGCCGCGGTGCTGCCCACCGGGATCGTCCTGATCGGCTTCGCGGTGCTGAGCACGGCGACCGACGGCGCCGCCCAGTTCGTCGCCGCGCTGGTGCTGGCCGCCCTGTCCGCGGTGGGGGTCGTGCTGGTCGCGCTGTGGCCGTTGTGCGGATCCGCGTTCGAGCGGCGGACCGCCGTGGAGACCCGGGTGGTCGACGACCTCCTCGAAACTCGCCTCGTGACCAGCCGCTGACGCGGCCCGAACGCATTCAGAGGACTAAATGCGCTAGTCCCGGCGCGAGTCCCCGGCCCGGCTGAGCGGCGACGTGGGCGCCCTCGGCGAAGGCGGGACCGCGGAAGGCGCCAGCACGACCCGGTCCCGTCCGGTCCGCTTCGCTTGGTACATGGCCGTGTCCGCCGCGCGGAACAGCTCGCCGTAGTCCGTCGAGTGCTCGGGCGAGAGCCCGACGCCGATCGACACGGTGCAGCCGTGGATCGGCCCGACGGCGCGGGGTTCGTTGGTGGCGTGCCCGCTGGCGAGCTCCGTCAGGCCGGTGATCGCGGTCTTCGCGACGGCCTCCCGGATCCGCTCGGCGATCCGCATCGCCTCCTCGCGGGTGGTGTCCGGCAGCAGTACCGAGAACTCCTCGCCGCCCCACCGCCCGACGACGTCCGTGGCGCGGGTGTTGTGCCGCAGTACGGCGCTGACACAGCCGAGCACGATGTCGCCGCCGGAATGCCCGTACTTGTCGTTCCACCGCTTGAAGTGATCGAGGTCCAGCATCAGGAACGCGGTCGGCCGCCGATCGGTCTGGTCTTCGAGCAGGCGCAGGGCGGCCGGGGCGTGGAACGAGTCCTCGGTCAGCAGCCCGGTCTTCCGGTCACGCTGGCTGCGCGCGATCGTGTCCGCCAGCGCCTGCGAGAGCCGCGTCGAGCGCAGCGCGACCCCGATCATCACCAGCGGCACCAGCGCGATGTTGACCGCGCCGAGGATCGTGGTGCACGCCGCGAGTTGCAGCGCGTAGACGAAATCCGCGTTGTCGGCCCAGCTGCCGATCAGTTTCTGCCGCCGCCAGCCGCCCCACGCCAGGCCGCGCGCGATGCTGATCAGGAGCGTTTGTGACGCGAAGTACCAGAGCGCGGCGCCCACCAGCGCGACGGCGGCGACCGCGATGTCGCCGGCCCGCTGGGGGAGCATGCCCGACTCGAGCCAGGTGTGCAGTGCCGTCAGTTCGGTGATCGTGTGCACGCCGAGGATGGACGCGGCGTGCGCGGCGGTGGTGAAGAGGAACGTCGTCATCGCCTTGTGCGCGATGGAGTAGCGCTGCACGCGCACCATCAGCAGCAGCGCCAGCGACAACGTGGGCGGCAGGAGGACGGCCGCGCCGCCGAGCCAGACGGCGGTCTGGTCGATGTGCTCGCCACGCCGGTCGTCGGCACGGCGCTGTTCCTCGGGATGCTGGGTCTGGACGAGGTACCAGATCGCGCAGCCCGCGATCACACCGAAGCGGACGAGGTCCGTGGTTGTCGGAGCGGCCTTGAAACCGCTGTACAGGGCCCACACCGCCACCGCGATCTCGGTACTGAGCATCCAGAAGACCGCCGCGGGCGGCAGTCGCCACAGTTCCCACCCCGCCGGATGCCGCAGGGTGTTCCAGGCGCGACCCCGCAACCGCCAGACGCGGGCGGCGGCGAGGCCGACGGTATCGGCGAATCCCCGGAGCGAACCGGGCGGCCGCTCCGAGACCGCGTCACGGTCGTGCTTGCCGAACTCGCTGACGGGGCCACCTCCATCCGTTACGCACCGCACCCGCTTCGATCTTGCTGGTCACCGCAAGGGGGTGACAGGGGGACCGCGTTGACGATCGCGTGAGACAGGTCAATGCCTGCGTTCGCCGGACGCGATACCGCCACAAGCTGGCATGGTGGCTCGTATGCCTGATGCCGCATACGACGCCGCCGCGGTCCCCGTGATGTTCGGTCCGGAATTCGACAGAGATCCGTCGCCCGCTTACGAATGGCTTCGTGCGAACGCCCCGGCGTTCCGGCTTCCGCTGCCCGGCGACACCTGGACCTGGCTGCTGACCCGGCACGCGGACGTCGTTTCCGCGATGGCCGACCCCCGGTTGTCCAAATGCCCGTCCGTCGCGGCGGAACACTGGCGCAAGGCCAGTCTCGGACTGCCCGCCGACCACCGGCCGACGCTCATCGGGCATATGAACAACGTCGAGGGCGAGGAACACGCGCGGCTGCGCAAGGCCTGCGCCGGCGCGTTCGGACCACGACGGCTGCAGCACCTGCGCGACCGCACGCATCAGCTCGCGAACGAACTGCTGGAACCGATCCTGGAGCGGGGCGAGGGCGACCTCGTCGAGGATTTCGCCTACCCGCTGGGAATCCGGTCGATCTGCGAGCTGATCGGCATCCCGGACACCCTCCTGGACGAGGTCCGCCCGCCCGCGCTGGTGGTCGCCGCCGGCGACGTCACCGACATGGCCTCGATGCTCAAGGCGACCGACGACCTGGACGCGCTGCTCGCCGACGTCGTCGCCCGCAAACGCGCCGAACCCGGAGCGGACCTGATCAGCGACCTGCTCTCCCAGGAAGCCGCCGGGAAGCTGACCGACGAAGAGGTCGCCGCGACGGCGTTCCTCTCCTTGATCGCCGGGCACGAGACGACGATCAGCCTCATCGCGTCCACCGCGCTGACCCTCATCACGCATCCGGAGGAGGCGGCCCGCGCCCGCGCCGACGGCTCCTATCTGACGCTCGCCATCGAGGAGGTCCTGCGCCGCGACACCCCGTTGCAGAACACCAGCTGGCGGTTCGTCACCGAGCCGATGGAACTCGCCGGGCAGCGGATGGAGGCGGGTGACCCGATTCTGTTGTCGTTGCTGGCGGCCAATCGCGATCCGGAGGTTCACCCCGAACCGCTCGCCTTCCGCCCGGGCGAACGGCCGGTGCGGCACTTGGCCTTCGGGGTCGGCCCGCATATCTGCATCGGCGCCGCGCTCGCGCGGATGCAGGCGTCCGCGGCCTTGGAGACGTTGTTCGACCGTGCGCCGTCGATGACGCTGACCGTGCCCGAGGACCGGCTCGTGTGGTGGCCGAGCGCGATCACCCGAGGCCTGCACAACCTGCCGGTCAAGCTTTAGACGGCTCCTTCGATGCGGCCGCGCAGCACGTTCGCCTTGCGGTCGTCGAGGTCCATGACGAGCTGGAGCGCGTCGCGCCAGATCGTCATGGCCTCTTCGGTGTGCCCCTGGGCGGCCAGCGCGCAGCCGCGTTCGTCGAGCGCGTCGGCCTGTCCCCAGACGTCGCCGCAGTTCCGGTAGGCGGTCAGCGCCCGCTCGCAGTACCCGAGCGCCTGCTCCGGGTCGCCGAACCGGCGGCTGGTCCGGGCGAGCGGTACCAGCGCGAAGCCCATGCCGTGCTGGTCGGCGTCCTTCGCGTAGGTCTCGAAGGCGCGAAGGCCGTGTTCGAGGGCGAGGTCTCGTTCACCGAGGTCGCGGTAGGCGCGGCCGAGGTGGACCCGCGCGGTCGCTTCGCCGAGCTGGTACCCGATCCGCGCGTTCACCTCGACACCCTCCTCGATCAGCCGCGCGGCCCCGGGATAGTCCTCGCGTTCGTGCGCGATGTTCCCGAGCCCCACCAGCGCCCAGCCGAGGCTCGGGTTCTCGCCGATCTCCTTCGAGAGCTCGACGGCCTGGCTGAACAGTTCGTGCGCGCGGTCGAGGTCCCCGCGCCGCCGGTGTGCCTCGGCGAGGTTGATCGCCGACCACGCCAGCCCGGCGAGGTCACCGCCCGCCTTCGCGGATTCGATCGCCACCTCGTGGCTGGAGATCCACGTCTGCCACGGCCTGCCGAGCAGGTGGTAGTCGAACAGTTCCACCGGCAGCCGCCAGCCGATCTCGTACAGCCCGTGGTCCAGTGCCAGCCGGGCGACCCCGGTGATGCTCGGCATCTCCGACGCGCACCAGATGTAGGCCTCGTCGAACGTCGCGAACCGGAGCGGCTCGACGCCTTCGGGGGCGGGGCCCAGGTCGATGTGGTGGTCGCGGGCCGGTGTCAGTGTCCAGCTCGCCGCGTTGGCGGCGTAGAGGTACCACTGGGTCAGCCGGGAAACCGCCGCCTGCCGCTCCTCCTGCCACTGCCCCGCGGTGGCCTCTTCGGCGGCATAGACACGGAGCAGGTCGTGGAACCGGTAGTACTGGGCGCCGACCTGCTGGATGAGATGCGCCTGCACGAGTCTGTCGAGAAGCCGCCGCGCGTCGTGTTCGGGCAATCCGGCGAGCGCTGCCGCGGCGCTCGCGGAGAACCGCGGCCCGGGGTGGAGGCCGAGGAGCCGGAACATGCGGGCGGTGTCGGCCTCGAGCGCGCGGTAGGACCAGCTGAAGGCGGCCCGGACCCCGACGGCGTCGTCGTCGACAGCGAGCAGTTCCAGCCGACGTCCCTCGGCGACGAGTTCGCGGGCGAGGTCACCGACGCTCTGATGGGGATGCGTGGCGACCCGTTCGGCGGCGATGTTCACCGCCAGCGGCAGCGCCGCGCACAACCGGACGAGCCTGCCGACGCCTTCGGGGTCGCCCGCCGCGCGTTCGTCTCCGATGAGCTCGGCCATGAGCCGCGTCGCTTCGAGATCTTCCAGCGGTTCCAGGGAAACCTGGACCGCGCCGCTGCCGACCACGAGTCCCGAGAGCCGTCGTCTGCTGGTGATCAGCACGGTGGTGTCCGGGGTGCCGGGCAGCACCGGCCGCACCTGGTGCGAGTCGAGGGCGTTGTCCAGCACGACGAGGGTGCGCTGGCCGCGCAGCAGTCCGCGCAGGAGCGCGAGCCGCATGTGTTCCTCGGCGGGCACGCGATCGGGGCGGACGCCGACGCACCGGAGGAGATCGTCGAGGATGTCGGCGGGTTGCGCGGGAGAGCCCGCCGCGTAACCGCGCAGATCCGACCAGAGGACGCCGTCGAACTCCTCCTGCCGCCGGTTCGCCCAATTCAGTACGAGCGCTGTCTTCCCGACACCGGGAGGCCCCGCCACGAAGACCACTTTGGCCTGTCCGGTGAACACCTTTTCGTCGAGCAGGGCGAAATGTTCTTCGCGGCCGACGAAATGGCTCGGCGGCGGGGGAAGGTGAACGTAAGGTTCCGCGCGGGCGGCTTCGGCGAGCACGATCAGCGTCCCGCCCGCGTCCAGCGCGCGATCGCAGGACTCGGCGAATTCCGCGCTCGGCGGGGTGAGGCCGCGTTCGACCCGGCTGATGAGACTTTTGTCGACATAGGCGAGTTTCTGGAGTTCGCGCAGTGCCAGTCCTTTGGCCTGCCGCCGTTGCCGCAGCGCGCGCCCGAACGCCAGCGCGGCCGTCGAAACCGGCCTCGGTTCCGCGCGTGCTTTCCCGGTCCCCCCGGATCTGGCCGAACCGGAATTCTCGGTCACCAGAAAGCACCTTTCTCCCTGCTTCGCGGCAGATCGTGCCACAACTCGCGTGACGGCGGGCAGGGCCATCTGCCGATTCGTCGCTGGGCAGAACGGCTCCGCGCGCGACAACCTTCCCATTACCTGGGTCACAACACGGCCACCGGGTGTGCGGAGGTGCGAAGACTGCCCCCAAACTGTGCGAGAACGCGCCCGTTCCCCACCGGAGCGCCAGTCGAAAGGGAGGTGGATCATGCGCGACCGCGAAATGTGAGCAGGCCCTGTTCCGCCTTGCGAGCAACCGGGCGAGTACTGATCTCCTCGCAAGCCGGTCGTGGTCGCCTTTCCGGGCGGCCACGACCGTGACCTTTCGGACCATTTAGTACCGCTTAACGTCGGTGTAGATCTTTTCACTTGTCCTGACGAGTCGCCCGAGGCAGCTTGGAGAGGTATCGAGCGGCTCGGCGAAAGGATCGACGTGAGCATCGGCGCGCCAGGAACCCTGGCCAGGATGGGCGTTCTCGCCCTGTTGTGGGGCTCGGGGTTCCTGTGGATCAAGCTGGCGCTGACCGGGCTGGCGCCCGTTCAGGTCACCGTCGTCCGCTGCGCCCTCGGCGCGGCCGTCCTGCTGGTGCTGAGCCGCTTCGCCGGGCAACGCCTGCCGCGGGGCCGCCGGATCTGGGGCAGGCTCCTCGTCGCCGCGTTCTTCTGCAACGCCCTGCCGTTCGCGTTGTTCGGTATCGGTGAACTGACCGTCGATTCCGGGATCGCCGGGGTGATGAACGCGACGACCCCGCTGTGGTCGTTGCTGATCGGCGTCGGGATCGGCACCGAACGCCGGATCACCGCGATCCGGGTGGGCGGGCTGGTCCTCGGTTTCGCCGGCATCCTGCTGATCTTCGCGCCCTGGCAGAAGAGCGGCCTGCTCGGCTGGGGGACACTGGCCCTGCTCGGCGCCGGAGTCAGCTACGCCATCGCTTTCGCTTACATGGGGCGGAAACTCGTCGGCGAGGGCGGGCCGATCGCGATCTCCGCCGCACAACTGCTGACCGCCACCGGGCTGAGCGCGCTCGCGCTGCCGTTCGACGCGGCACCGGCCGGTCCGCTGAACATCACCGCGTTGATCGCCGTCGTCGTCCTCGGGATCTTCGGCACCGGCGTCACCTTCTACCTCAACTACCGGCTCATCGCCGACGAAGGCGCGACCTCCGCGGCGACCGTCGGCTATCTGCTGCCTGTCGTCTCGGTCGCCCTGGGCGCGCTCGTGCTCGGCGAGGAACTCGGCCCGCGCGTACTCGCCGGGATGGCGGTGGTACTGATCGGAGTCGCCCTGACGCGCTACGTGAGGTCTTCGGCGAGCAAGTCCATCAGCAGCCCGTCGTGCCAGCCTTCACCCTCGGTGTCGCGTTCGTAGCGGCGCATCACCCCGACCTCGCGGAAACCGACTGCCTTGTAACAGCGGATCGCGGCGTCGTTGTCCGCGGCGGGGTCGATCACCAGCCGGTGATGCCCGCGATCGAGCAGGAGGTGGCGGGCCATCGTCCGGACGGTGTCCGTCCCCAGCCCGCGGCCGTGCGCCGCCGGGTCGAGGAAGAGGTCGACCGACGCGTGCCGGTACATCGGGTCCTCCTCTTCGCCGTACTGGACGAAGCCCCGGACGGCGCTCCCTTCCAAGACGGTGAAATGGGCCGTCGTGGGATCGTCGAACGGCCAGGTGGGGGAATCGTCGACCGAACCCCAGCGCGCCCTGACCCCGGCCGTGCCGCGGATCCGCCGCAGTTCCGGGACATGGGCTTCGGTGACCGGGGTCAGGATCACGATCTCCCCGTGCAACTCGGTGGTCAGTTCCCGCTCCGTCCGCTCGTCCGAATGGTGCCAGTCTAGGGAGAAACCGGCGGGTGCGCCGCCGGAACCGCAAGAAGACAGGGGGCCTTCCCGGCCGGGATCGGGTATCAACGAAAGGGAAGACGGAGGTGGGTCATGGGGAACCTGTTCGAGGGACCGAGTCCGGCCGGGGAACCGGCCGACGGCGGGGCGACGGCCGTACGGGCGATGGTGCTGCGCAAGGCGACCGAGGCGGTGGTCGCGAACGCCCGCGACGCGACGGATTGCCGGATGCTGCTGGAAATGCTGGGGTTGCGTTCCGAACCGTCGGCCCGGTCCGTGAAGGCCTCCTTGCCTACCTTCAGGGTAGGGAAGGAGGCCTTCACGGACTTCGTGATCGCCACTTTCGTCCCATGCGCACCAGCAGTCACGAAGGCCGCGCGTGAAGGCCCCCTTCCCTCGGCTCAGCTGAGGAAACTCGATCTTCACCCCTTCCTCAAGTACGTGAAGGTCCCGGAGCCGAGCAGGTCCAAGGCCTCGTGAGTGGTAGCGACGGTTCTAACCGTCCTTACCACTCACGAGTCTCTAAACTCGTCGCGTGGCTTTCTTCGACATCGAGGGTTATGAACCCGTGTGGCTCTCCGGGCTCAAGCAGATCCGGAGAGCGCACGGGGACCGCCTGGGCGCTCTGGTCGGCAAGCGGCTCCAGCGCGTCCACCTGACCTGGTTCGTCGAGTACGGCGAATGGCTCTCGGACGCGCCCGTCGTGATCGACTTCGGTGACGAACGGCTGGAGATCACGCACTGGAAGTTCGACGAGGTTTCCCTGACCTGGAACACGATCGACGCGGACGGCAAGTCCGCATGGGACTGGGGCGACCCGGCGGAGCCCAGCCCGCTCCGGTGGCGGCAGGACATCTACCCCGAACTGTCCGCTTTGGAGGGTCAGGTGCTCCAGGACGTCGAACTGCTCGAGTGGGCGGGGCGGGACATGGCCGGGGGCATGGTCGCGATCGGCTTCGTCTTCCCGAACGGGCGGTTCACCGTCTTCAACGCGATGGACGAGAACGGCATCGAGTACATCGAGCCGGACTCCGCCTACCGAAGGCATTCCCTGGCGGAGTGAAACGGGATGCGTCGGTCGTCGATCTTGGCGATACTTCCCGGCATGTCCCGGATCAAACTGGCCGAAGCGCTCGCACTGCGCGCCGACGCGACCAAGAAGGTGGAGGCGCTGCGTTCCCGGATCGTCGACAACGCACGGCACCAGGAAGGCGAGGAGCCGTCGGAAGACGCTTCCGCCCTGCTCGTCGACGCCGAATCCGCGTTGGACGAACTGGAATCGCTGATCCAGCGGATCAACCGCACCAACGCCGCGACCCCGCTCGGGGAGGGCACGATCACCGACGCGATCGCGCGCCGCGACGTCCTCCGGCTTCGGCACGGCGTCCTCACCGCGGCCGCCGACGCGGCGGCCGGTCGCAACCAAGGCGGCTACGGCCGCCAGCTCCGCTCGGAACTCCGTTATCTCTCCGCGCTTCCGGTCGCGGACCTGCGCTCGCGCGCCGACCGGGTCGCGGGGGAGATCCGGGTGATCGACGTCGAGATCCAGCGCACCAACTGGGAGACCGACCTCCTGGACTGAACGTGGAAAGCAGGTAGCCCTCCGGGAAGCGGGCACAAGCCGAGAGCCGGCGGTATTCCGGCTCACCTCCTGGCACGTGGCGGGCAGCGTGGGGTTCGACTCCCCGATCACAACTCCGCCCAGCACGATACACAGGTGACGGCGCAAACGGCACAGTTCATCACCACGTGCCGGTCCCGGAAGGTGAGGGCGGGTACGGGGCCTTTCCACGGCATTCCCCTTGGCTGAGTGGTGTTCCTGACACCTTCGCCCCGTCGAAGCATGGGCGGACCTGATCGACTCTGTGCCAAGGTGAAAAGCGGAACAACCCAAGAGCCCAGGTGGTGACCCCGGATGGCACTGAAGATCGGTTACAAGGCGTCGGCCGAGCAGTTCGGCCCGCGCGACCTCGTCGAGTACTCCGTGCTCGCCGAGCAGGTCGGGCTGGACAGCGTGATGGTCAGCGACCATTTCCAGCCCTGGCGGCATCAGGGCGGGCACGCGCCGTTCTCGTTCGCCTGGATGGCGGCCGTCGGCGAGCGCACCGAGCGGGTCGTTCTCGGCACCAGTGTGCTGACGGCGACCTTCCGCTACAACCCGGCCGTGGTGGCGCAGGCTTTCGGCACCCTCGGCAGCCTGTACCCGGGCCGCGTGCTGCTCGGCGTCGGCAGCGGCGAGGCCCTCAACGAGGTCGCGGTCGCCCGGATCGAGTGGCCCGCGTTCAAGGAGCGGTTCGCGCGGCTGCGCGAGGCGATCGAATTGATGCGCAAGCTGTGGTCCGAAGAGCGCGTCACGTTCGAAGGCGAGTACTACCAGACCACCGACGCCACCGTGTACGACCGTCCCGAGGGCGGCGTCCCGATCTACATCGCGGCAGGCGGCCCGGTGATGGCGAAGTACGTCGGCAAGCAGGGTGACGGCTTCATCTGCACCAGTGGCAAGGGGATGGACCTCTACACCGGGAAGCTGCTGCCCGCGGTCGCGGAAGGCGCGGAGCAGGTCGGCCGGAGTACCGGCGACATCGACAAGATGATCGAGATCAAGCTGTCCTACGACCCGGATCCGGCGCAGGCGCTGGAGAACACCCGGTTCTGGGCGCCGCTCTCGCTGACGCCGGAGCAGAAGGCGGGCATCGAGGACCCGGCCGAAATGGAGAAGGCCGCGGACGCGCTGCCGATCGAGCAGGTCGCCCGCCGCTGGATCGTCACCTCGGACCCGGCCGACGCCGTCGAGCAGATCAAGCCGTATGTCGAGGCCGGCTTCAACCACCTCGTGTTCCACGGCCCGGGCCACGACCAGGAGCGGTTCCTGCGCTCGTTCTCCGAGCAGGTCGTCCCGGGTCTGCGCGAACTCGGCTGATCCCGGCGCGGGCGGCGGCACCGCACAGCCGGTGCCGCCGCCCGTCAGGACTCGGTGACGAGCTTCGTCATCTCCTGGTCGAAGTCGAACCACTCCGGCTCGGACCCGGCCGGCACGACGTCGTAGGTCCGGTCGAGGAAGTCGGCCAGTTCCTGCGCCGAGGCTTCGAGGACAGCGCAGCCGTCGGGCGCGCTGAGCGCGAAAATCACGATCGAGGTGTCGTCGGCCGGGCTGATGATCACGTCGCCTTCACCTGATGGGGTGAGAAGGCCGTCCGCGAGCAGGTCGCGGCCGAACATCCAGCGGACCGTTCCGCCGCCCGAGTGGTAGGCCACCACGACGGCGTAAGGGTCTTCGGGGTCGTATTCGAGATCGGCCTGGACCGGCAGAGGGTCCGCACCGAAAGTGCGCAGGCCGAAGACGATCGTCCCCCGGATGAGGTCGCTTTCCTTGTCCAACGCTTCAGCCCCTTACGTTCGGTTGCTGTTGATCTTCAACTATTGATAACGCAATGTGAAGCGGTTTCGTGACCCGAGCCGACAACTTTCACACGTTCGGCTGAGAGCTGCGTCTCAGACGCTCACGCACGGTCCCCGTCGAGCACGTGCGGTGAGCACGCGGGAAATGCGGTCATTCGTGCAAAAGAAAGAGATTCCGCACGTGCATATTCCGGTGAATTGAAATACCCAACCGTTCGGCGGAGTGAATCGATATTTCGCGCGGTTAGCATCATCGTGCGTCGTTCAAGTATTTCCAGGAGACCGGCGTGGCACCGTCCTGGACCTCGGCGAGCTTGATCGTTGTGGATCAGGAGGGAGCAGCAATGGGCGTGCGAATAACCATCGCCATTCCAAGAGAAGACCAAGAGCGGCGAGACGCGGTTTACGGACCGCGACGGCGGGCTGTCCCGGGACGTGTTCACGCCCCGTCCCGGTTCGGTGCCGGGCCCGAACCTGCCGTGCCGAGGGTCCTGGGGCGTCGCCGTGATTGACCGGCTCCCGATGCGCGTCGGGCAGGCCGACATCGATCGGCTGGAGGGCGTCATCGCCGCGCTCCGGGCGCGCGACTATCGGGAAGGCGGCGGGTCCTGCCGGGAGCTGCTGCGGGTGCTGGAGCCATACGGTGTGGCACTGCGGCGGGGAATGATGTCCGAGACGCTGGCCCGGCGGCTGGCGGGTGTGATCGCGGATCTGCACAACCTGAGGGGGTGGACGGAATTCGACTCCGGCCGTCCCGCGCGGGCGGAGCGGCACTTCCACCTCGCGCTCGAACTCGCCGCGGAGTCGGGTAACGACGACCTCGTGGCCAACATCCGCTACCGGCTCGGCCGGATGTATCTGCATCACCGCTCTCCGGTGGAGGCGCTCGAACAGTTCGGTCACGGCCAGCTCGCGGCACGTCGCGCGGGAAGGCCGCTGTCGCAAGCGATCCTTTCGGCGAACGAGGCATGGGCGTACGCGCTGCTCGGCGACGTCCGTCAGTCACTGGACAAGATTTCCCTTGCGCCGGAACAGTTCGCCAGTTCCTTGGGAGACTTCGTCCCGTCGTGGTCCGCCTTCTTCACGGCCAACGACATGGCCGCGATGATCGGCACGGTGCGCACCGAGCTCGCCAGGATCGTCGACGTCCGCCACAGCCGGGAGGCCATCCCCGCGCTCACCGAGGCCATCGACGGCTATGGCCCGGACATGGAGCGCAGCCGGTCGCTGACGATGATCTGGCTCGCCGTCGACCACGCGCTGGAAGGCGACCTGGACCGGGCGGCGGAGGTCGGCCTCGCCGCGATGGAGATCGCGTACGGAATCCGTTCCGCGCGTACGCGGGATCGTTTGCGACCGCTGTCGGAAAGCGTGCGGAAGCGGGTGGGCGACATTAATGCACGAGATCTTCTTGACCGGATCGCAACATTTCGTGCCAGCGCCTGAGCGCCGCGTAATAGGTGGAGGAATGACCGGATCAATTCCGGCGGGCGTAGGCTCGCGGGCATGAAACGGACTTCGTTCGCGCAGTGGCCGTGCTCGATCGCGCGCACCATGGATCTGCTCGGCGACTGGTGGACGCCGCTGGTCCTGCGGGAGGCGTTCTACGGGATCCGCAGGTTCGACGAGTTCCAGCAGGAACTCGGCATCGCGCGGAACACCCTCGCCGACCGGCTGCGCCGCCTCGTCGGCGAAGGCCTGTTGGAAAAGCGTGCCTACCAGGCCGACCCGGTCCGTTACGACTACGTGCTGACCGAGAAGGGCGCGGATTTCTACGGGGTGCTCGCCGCGATGTCGCGCTGGGGTGACCGCTGGCTCGCCGAGGAGGCCGGGCCGCCGATCACGCTCCACCACGACACGTGCGGCCACGACACGCACGCCGAGGTCGTCTGCGCGCACTGCGCCGGGCCGCTCACCGCCGAGAACACGCGGGCGCGACTCGGGTCGGGCTACCCGCCGAAGCTCGCGAACCGGCCCGACGTGGTGCGCCGTTTCGCCGCGCAGGAAGGTTTGACAACGTAAGTCCATCTACGCAACTATCGAGGTCACGAGCACGGGAGGCGGACCACGATGGAGTGGACGGGCGCCAAGTACGCCGACAAACCGACGGTCGAGGTCGAGGCGTGGGTCGACGCGAATCCGGAGCGGGTCTGGTCGATCGTCTCCGACGTCCGGCTGATGCCGCAGATGAGCCAGGAACTCCAGGCGGCCGAATGGTGTGACGGCGCGGACGGCGAGGCGGCGGTCGGCAGGCGGTTCGTCGGCCGCAGCAAGCACGACGCGCTCGGCGAATGGGAGACCACGTCGCACGTCGTCGAATGCGACGAGCCGCGCGTCTTCACCTGGGCCGTGCACGATCCCGAGACGCCGACAGCGCTGTGGCGCTTCACGCTGGAGCCCGAGAACGGCGGGACGAAGCTCCGGCAATGGATGCGGCTCGGGCCGGGGCGGTCGGGCCTCTCGCTGGCCATCGACCAGATGCCGGACAAGGAGGAGAAGATCGTCTTCGTCCGGCTGCGCGAGTTCGAGAAGGCGATGACCGGGACCCTCGCGGCGATCAAGGAGCGGGCCGAGGTGGCCGGCGCGTGATGCGGACGGCGACCACGATCGAGGCTTCCCGAGGCTGGCGGGAGACGCTGGACTTCGTCCTGGAGGCGGAGAAGCTCGGTCTCGACGACTGCTGGGTCGCCGAGGCGTGGGGTTCGGACGCGCCGTCCGTGCTCGGCTATCTCGCCGCGCGGACCGAGCGGGTCCGGCTCGGCTCGGGGATCATCCAGCTCGGCACCCGGACCCCGGTGGCGATCGCACAGGCCGCGCTGACGCTCTCGGAGCTCTCCGACGGCCGGTTCGTCCTCGGGCTCGGCGCTTCGGGGCCGCAGGTGATCGAGGGTCTCCACGGCGTTTCGTTCGCCCGGCCGCTGACGCGGATGCGGGAAACGGTCGAGATCATCCGCCTGGCGTTCAGCGGGGAGAAGATCGCGTTCTCCGGCAAGGAGTTCGAGCTCCCGCTACCGGGCGAGAGCAGGCCGATGCGGCTGTCGACGACGCCGAATCCGGACATCCCGATCCATCTGGCCACGCTTTCGCCGAAACTGCTGGAGCTGACCGGCGAGCTCGCGGACGGCTGGCTGGGTACGAGTTTCGTCCCGGAGGGGGCGCAGGCGTACTTCTCGCATCTCGACGCCGGTCTCGCGAAGGCTGGCCGGTCGCGGGCGGACCTCGAAGTCTGCCAAGGCGCCGAGGTCGCCTTCGCCCGGGACGAGGACGAGTTGCGCGGGATGGTCGCGGGCCGCAAGGCCGAACTGGCGTTCAGTCTCGGCGGGATGGGTTCGGCGAAGACGAACTTCTACAACAACGCCTACAGCAGGCAAGGCTGGGCCGAGGTCGCCGCGGCGGTGCGGGAGCGCTGGCAGGCGGGCGACAGGGAAGGCGCCGCCGCGCTGGTGACCGACGAGATGGTGCTCGGCACGACGCTGATCGGCACCGAGCCGATGGTGGCCGAGCGGCTGAGCGTCTGGAGTGCCGCCGGGGTCGACACGGTCCGGCTGTACCCGGCGGGGGAGACCGTCGCCGACCGGCTCACCACCCTCGGCCGTGCGCTGGACCTGGTCCGCGCTCTGGGTTGAGAAGTTGGCCCGAATGCCCGCGCCGGTTGAGGTGACCGGCGGAGCGCGGCCGTCCCCGCCTGCTCCAGGCGGGTAGAACTTGTTTCACTTTTGCGTCCGGCTGGAGAACATGACCTCGTTCGATCACCACGCGAGGAGGATCCATGAGACCCGACACCAGCCTGTCCCGGCGCCAGGTTCTGCGCGGCACCGCCGCCGGGGCCGGGATCGCACTCGCGTCGGGTCTGCCGTTCGCCGGGACGGCCTCGGCCGAGACCGCGGTGATCGGCGAGTACGACGTCGTCGTGGTCGGTGCCGGCGCGGCGGGGATGACCGCCGCGCTGACGGCGGCCAAGCGCGGGCTCAGCTGCGTCGTGCTGGAGAAGGCGGCGAAGTTCGGTGGTTCGGCCGCCCGTTCGGGGGCGGGGATCTGGATTCCGTGCAACCAGGTGCTGGCCGAGGCCGGCGTCCGCGACACCCCGGAGCAGGCCGCACGGTACTTGGCCGCCGTGGTCGGCCCGTCGATCCCCGCCTCGCGGCAGCAGGCCTTCCTCGCCAACGGGCCGTCGATGCTGTCGTTCGTGATGGCCAACAGCCCGCTGCGGTTCCGGTGGATGGAGGGCTACAGCGACTATTACTCGGAACTGCCCGGCGGGATGCCGGACGGCCGCTCGATCGAACCCGATCAGCTCGACGGGAACGTCCTCGGCGCCGAACTGGCCAACCTGAACCCGCCCTATCTCGCCACGCCCGCGGGGATGGTCGTCTTCAGCGCCGACTACAAATGGCTCGCACTGGCCGCGGTGAACCCGAAGGGCGCCGCTGTGGCGGCAGCCTGCCTCGCCCGCGGCACGGCCGCCGCGCTCGCCGGGCGGAAACCGCTCACCATGGGGCAGTCGCTGGCCGCCGGACTGCGGGCAGGGCTGCAGCGCGCCGGTGTCCCGGTCTGGCTGAACACGCCGTTGACCGATCTCGTCATCGAGAACGGGAAGGTCACCGGAGTGACCGTCGCGGCGGGCGTGGTGAAGGCGCGGCGCGGCGTCATCGTCGGCTCCGGCGGATTCGAGCACAACGCCGCCATGCGGGCGGAATACCAGCGGCAGCCGATCGGTACACAATGGACTGTCGGCGCCCGGTCGAACACCGGGGACGGGATCCTGGCAGGCAAACGCGCCGGGGCGGCGCTCGACCTGATGGACGACGCCTGGTGGGGCCCGGCAATCCCGCTGCCCGGCGAGCCGTACTTCTGCCTCGCCGAGCGGACCTTGCCCGGCGGGCTGATGGTGGACGCGGCGGGCAAACGGTTCGTCAACGAAGCGGCGCCGTACAGCGACGTCGTGCACACGATGTACGACCGGAACCCGACGTCGCCCACCATCCCGGCCTGGCTGGTCGTGGACCAGCACTACCGCAACCGGTACCTCTTCCGCGACGTCGCGCCGCTGCTGCCGCTTCCCGATGAGTGGTACTCGGCGGGCGCGGTCAAGAAGGCGTGGACCGTGGAAGCGCTCGGCACCGCGATCGGCGTTCCATCACAGGCGTTGCGCGCCTCGGTCAACCGGTTCAACGGTCAGGCACTGTCCGGTGTGGACAGTGACTTCCGCCGGGGCGCCGGCGTCTACGATCACTACTACACCGACCCGTACGTCCTGCCGAACTCGTGCCTCGCCCCGCTCTGGGAACCTCCGTTCTACGCTTTCAAGATCGTCCCGGGCGACCTCGGCACCAAGGGCGGGATGCGCACCGACGCGCGGGCGCGAGTCCTGCGAGCGGACGGCTCGGTCATCGCCGGGCTGTACGCCGCCGGGAACGCCAGCGCGGCGGTGATGGGCTCCAGTTACGCGGGTGCCGGGTCGACGATCGGCCCGGCGATGACCTTCGGGTACGTCGCGGCGAACGACCTGGCGGATCAGCCCGGGTGACTGACCGCTCCGAAGAGTTCGCTTTCGACGTGCCCGACCGCGGTGATGGCGCCGAAGGCCAGGAGATGGAGAAGGCAGTGGTCGGTGTATCCGCCCGCTCGCCAGGTCTCCACGTCGATTTCGGTGATCCGGCCCGGAGCGATTCCGGCCAGGACGGCGAGGGTGGCGCCTGCCCGGTCGACCGGGTCCAAGGGAGCGAGCCAGGCGCGGTTTCCGTCGAGGGCGGATCGCCGATGGCGCGAGATCGTTTCGCGCACGACAGCCTGAGCGGGCTCGGAGAGGAGGCCGCTGCCGAGTTCGGCCGCGCGCCGCAGTGCGGCGTAGGCGGGGCCGACGGCGCTGGTGCCCGCCCAGCCGGGAATTCCGGCGGTCGGGACGTCGTCCAGCAGGGAAAGGCTGTCGCCGTCGGTTCGCTCTCGGTGGATCGCGCGGGCGATCGGCGCGCCGTCGAAGGCGGCGGGGGCGTCCTCGCTCATCGCGCCGGGAAGCAGTTTCTCGTTCAGCAGCACCAGGACCATCCGGTTGATGAAGTGCAGTGCGAGCGCCGTTCCGAGATATTCCGGTGTTTCCTCGGTGGGGAAGGGGAGAGGGCCGCCTGATCGTGCCCAGCGGGCGAGCGCGGCGAGGTCCTCGCCCGCCGGTTCCTCGCGACGCTCCAGAGCGGCCGCGGCGCCCTCCCCGCCGGCGAGGCGCAGGAACATCAGATGCCCGGCGGTGTCGTAGGCGCAGTCGTTGCGCTGTGAAACGGATACCGTGACGATTTCCTTGCGCCATCGGGGAACCGTGCCCGCCACCAGCGACTCGCGCAGCAGCGCCCAGCACGGGGCGAGCAGTTCCGGCGCGGGGGAGAGCATGCGGACCGCCGGGCCGATACTGCTGAACTCCGTGTCGACCTGCCGGTAGACGGCGGCCACCGGTCCGGTGGCGTCCTCGGGGGAAATCGGGGTGATGTGACGGAAGAGCATGGTGGGGGACCTTTCTTCGTGGGCTGGCGCGCCCGAGTGAAGGCGCGGTCGGGGAGCTGGAGTCGTGAAGCGGCGATGATCAGTGCGAAGGCGATGAGCGCGGCAAGGGTTCGGATGACGTTGTAGGTCTCCCAGTGATCGAGGATCGCCGCGTGGTCGGCGGGCGCCGTGGTGACCGCCCAGACCTTGATGCGGCCGTTGCTCGGCACGTTGCCGAAGCGGGTGACCAGGAACGACGTCACGACCAAGGCCGTGGCCATCCCGGCCAGAAGCCGCGGCCGCCCTCGGTTCAGAACGACGAGCGCGAGGGAGCTGACGGCCGCGAGCGCCATCGCGATCTGCATGACGACGCCGTTCCTCTGCATCAGCGCCGTGTGGAACGGTGACGAGACCGGACCTTATCTTTGACATGCTGTCAAACATAGTCGCTTGGGTTAAGCTTGACAACATGTCTGAGGTAGCTGCGGGTCGTCGGAGGCGACGGCGGACCGATGCCGACCGCAGCGCCGCCGCGATTCTCGCCGCGGCCAAGGAAGTCCTTGGTACGCAAACCACTGCGAGCGTCGAGGACATCGCGACGGCGGCCGGGGTGAGCAGGCAGACCGTCTACGCGCATTTCAAGACCAGGGAGGCACTCCTGGGTGCGGTGATCGACGCGGTGTCCGAGGAAGCCGCGCACGAGATGGACGCGGCGCGTCTCGGCGAGGGGCCCGCCGCGGACGCCCTGCTGCGCCTGCTCGACGTCGGATGGTGGATCTTCCGGCGCTACCCGCTGCTGCCCGGTGGGACGGCCGAGGAAAACGACCCCGAAGCCGACCGGGACCGTCACATGGCGGTGTCCGATCATCTGGACCGGCTGCTCACCCGGGGAAAGGCGGCGGGAGAGTTCGATCAGGAGCTCGCGAATCCCTGGCTCGTCAGTGCGATCGTGGCGCTCGGCCACGCCGCCGGACAGGCCGTGCACGCGAACCAGCTGACGCTTGAAGACGGGGTCGACGCGCTCGCGGAGAGCGTGCTGCGGCTCTGTGGTATCGAACGGCGGGGTATCGAACAGCGGGGTACCGAACGGCGGGGTGCCGACAGGCGGGACTGACGGGCACGGAACGCGCCGATGCGCTCACCGCCGGTCCCAGGCCCGCTAAGGTGAGTCGTTCGCGTGGCATCAAGGGCTGGGGGGTCCGCCATGGTTGTCAAACGTGCTTATCACCACGGGGACCTTCGACGTGCGCTCGTCCTGGCCGCACGGGAGGCTCTCGTCGAGCGAGGTCCCGAGGGGGTGAGCCTGCGCGGCGCGGTCGCGAAGGTGGGCGCGTCCACCGCGGCGCCGTACCGGCATTTCCGCGACAAGGACGCGCTGCTGGTGGCGATCGCCCTGGAAGGGCACGCCGAGTTGCGGGAGTGCCTGCGGGGCTGCGGCGCCAGGACAGTGACCGCGCTCGGGCATTCCTACCTCGGCTTCGCGCTGGAGAATCCCGCGCTGTACCGGCTGATGGTGGGCGCCGGGATCGGTGATCGTGCCGCGTATCCGGAACTCGCCGAGGCACACCGGGAGACCTGTGCGCTGCTGGCCGATCGGGTGGGGGAGCGGAACGATCCGGACGGTTTCGCCGTCACGCTGTGGTGCCTGCTCCACGGGCTGGCCACGCTCGTGATCGACGGTCACGTCGAGCGCGACTCCGCCGTCGCGGAGGCCGAACGCAGCCTCGGGTTCTTGGGCGGCGGCGTGGGGACGTCGTGACGGACGTTCGGGTCAGCGCCACGGGCGTCTTAGATGGCGGTCCGTGAAGGGCTCCTTGCCTACCCTGAAGGTAGTGAAGGAGGCCTTCGCTACCTTCGTGACCGCCACATGTGTACCAGCAGTCACAGCGGATGCGCGTGAAGGACCCCATCACGTACTTCAGGCGACCAGGGTGCCGCACCGGGGTGGGCCAGGGTGGTCTTGAGTGGCGATTCGGGTTAGAGCCCGAATCGCCACTCACGACATCGGTTCAGCCCAGCGACGGGATGAACGCCGGCAGCCGCCGGACCTTCGTGTCCTGCTCGAAGGCGTAGGCGATGGCCAGCAGTGACGGTTCGCTGAACCGCCCGCCCATGATCGACAGCCCGAGCGGCAACGGCCCGGCGTACGCCATCGGGACGGTCATGTTGGCGTAGCCCGAAACCGCCGCCGGTCCGGACGAGTCGATGAGCAGCGCGCCGTCGCCGACACCGAGCTGCGTCTTCCACGCGGCGTTGTTGGTCGGCGCCACGATCGCGTCCAGTTTGTTCCCGCGCAGCGTCTCGTCGAGACCTCGCCGGGCGGCGCTCGTCGCCGCTTCCCGCATCGCGCGGTACGCCGGATCGTTCAGGTCACCGGCGGTGGCCTGCGACCGGTCCCACAGATTGTGCGTCCAGTAAGGCATTTCGACCGCCGCGTGGTCCAGGTTGTACTGGATCAGCCCGGCGAGGTCGGCGGGGTGCTTGCCCCCGGTGGACGCGAGATAGGCGTTCAGATCGTGCTTGAACTCGGTCCTGATCGCGGGGAACTCGTTGGCCGCGATGACGTCCAGGTAGGGAATCGTGATCTCCACCGTGGTCGCGCCGAGCTTCCGCAGTTTGCCCAGCGCCTGTTCGAAAGCCGCCTTCGTCGTGTCGTCCGGGGTGTATACCTCGCGCCAGACGCCGATCCGCTTGCCGCGCAAGGCGTTGGGCCGCAAAAACTTCGTGTAGTCGTCGAGGGACTGCCGGGCGGCGTCGACGGTGATCGGGTCACGGCGGTCGGCGCCGTTGAGGGCCGCGAGCAGGATCGCGGCGTCCACCACGTTGCGCGCCATCGGGCCCGCGGTGTCCTGCTGCTTCGACACCGGCACGATCCCGCTGCGGCTGACCAGGCCGAGGCTCGGCTTGACGCCCACGATGCCGTTGGCGCCGGACGGGCAGCTGATCGAACCGTCCGTTTCGGTCCCGACGGCGACGGTCGCCAGATGTGCCGCGACCGCGACGCCCGGGCCGGACGACGACCCACACGGGTTTCGGTCGAGGACGTAGGGGTTGGCGGTCTGGCCCGCGAGCGGGCTCCAGCCGTTCGACGAACTCGTGGACCGGTAGCTCGACCACTCCGAAAGGTTGGCCTTGCCGAGGATGACCGCCCCGGCCTCACGCAGGTTGTCGACCACGCCGGCGTCACGGTACGGGCGGGAATTCAGCAGCGCCGTCGAACCCGCCGTGGTCGGCTGCCGGTCCGCGGTGTCGATATTGTCCTTGAGCAGCACCGGAATGCCGTCCATCGGCCCCTTCGATCGATGCCGGTGGCGCCGCGCGTCACTGTCCGCGGCGAGCCGCAGCGCGTCCGGGTTCGTGGTGAGCACCGCGTGCAGCGTCGGGTTCAGTTTGCGGATCCGCTGCAGGTAGAAGGTGGTCAATTCGACCGAGGACAGCCTCCCGGCGCGCATCGCCCGTTGCAGATCGGGGATCGTCGCCCGCTCCAGATCGATCCCGGCCACGACAGGACGACCGGACAGAGCCGAGGCCTGCGCCGGGACGGCCGTCGTGGCGGACGCGACGAACACCATGACGAGAAAGGCGGACACGGCCGCACCACGTCTGAACAAGGAATGTCTTGTCAAGGAATTCCCTCCTTGGTCGAAAGAATTCCTGAACCGTACGTGCGTCGCTTCTGTCCGGAAACGCCGAACGGTGTGGAGAAACGGTGATTGAATTGTCGTGCGGACGGCCGTCCGGTAGGCGATCGGTCACAGAAATGGCCTGATGGCAAGGGGTAGTCGTGCTTTCGGTACGCGGAGCTTCCGGTCGCGGACGCAGGGTGAGACGATTTCCGGCGTTTTCGTCGGAAATATTCCGTCCGAATTCAGCCGGTGGTCTCGTTCTCGGGTTGATCGGGGTTTGTTCGACGTTCGTCGATCATCCGGCCCGGTCCGGCCGCGAGTGCTCGGCGAGCGCGGCGCCGAAGGACCGCGCGGTGCTCGCCAAGCCGGCGACCGCCGAAACCGGGTCGCGCCGGGCGGGCAGGACGGCGGCGAGGGCCGCGCCGACCCGGCCGTCCGGGGTCCTGATGCCGACGGCGGCGCAGCCGAGGCCCGCCGTGATGGTCTCCGATTCGGTCGCGTACCCGGCCGTGCGGATCTCGAGGGCGTCGGTGTCCGGTTCGGCGAGCGCGGGGTGATGGGCGGCGAGCAGCCGCCCGGCGGCGGTCCCGGGCGGCAGCGGGCTGCCCGGCCACACTGGGACGTCGTCGGCGGGCAGGACGGCCCCCGCCGCGACCAGCGCGCGACCCTCCCTCGGGACCACGAGCACCAGGCTCACGCGCATCCGCGCCGAAAGCGCCGGCAGCCACTCCTTGGCCAGGTCCCGCAGTTCGGGCTGCCAGAACCGGCCGAGCCGGAACACCCGCGAGCCGATCCGGTAGCCGCGGCCCGCCCGCTCGACAGCGCCGAGGTCGGCCAGCTGGTCGAGGAGCCGGTGCACGGTGGTCTTCGGGAGCCCTGTGGCCCGCACGAGCTGGGTCAGGCCGGCCTGCCCGCCGTGTTCGTCGAGTGCTTCGAGCAACGCGAACGCGCCTTCGAGCACGCCGCGTCCGCCGATGGTTTCCCGCATCGCCGCCCTTTCCCGGAATCAGGCCACACCGGAGAAGTAAAGTGCGCTTCCGGCCGCCCGGGATACGAACTTTCGGGCAGCCGATGGGGCGAGGTTCCGCTGAACGGCCCAGACGCCGACGTGACCGACACCGCGCCCGAAACCACCGTGCCGGGTCCTGTGCCCCGGCGTGTTCCTGGCATGCTGGCAAGGTTCGCGCGAACACCACAGCTCCAGGGGGACGTCGATAATGGAGGAGATCCGCCGCCTCGCCGACCGGTTCGATCTCATCGAGCCCGTCGGCGGCGGCTCGATGGGCACCGTGTGGCGGGCGCGCGACGAAAACCTGGAGCGCATCGTCGCGGTCAAGGAACTCCTTCTGCCGCACGGGCAAGGGGAGCAGAAGGCCGACGAGGCCAAGAACCGCGCGCTGCGTGAGGCCAGGATCGCCGCGCGGCTGGTGCATCCGCACGCCATCACCGTCTTCGGGGTGATCGACGAGCAGGACCGCCCGTGGATCATCATGGAGTACCTGCCGTCGACCAGCCTCGCGGACAAGCTGCGCGAAGGGCCGATGGAGGTCGACGACGTCATCCGTCTCGCCATCCAGCTGTGCTCGGCGCTGGCCGCCGCGCATCGCGCGGGCATCGTCCACCGTGACATCAAGCCCGGCAACGTCCTGCTCGGCGACGACGACACCGTCAAGATCACCGACTTCGGGATCTCGCGGGCGATGGGCGACGTCCAGCTCACCGCGACCGGCGAGATCTCCGGGACGCCTGCGTTCCTGGCGCCCGAGGTGGCCCGCGGCGAGGACGCCACGTCCGCTTCCGACGTGTTTTCGCTCGGCGCGACGCTGTACACCGCGCTCGAAGGCGGCACGCCCTACGGCACTGCGGAAAACCCGATCGCGCTGCTGTACCGCGCGTCGAGCGGGGAGATCACCCCGCCGGTCAAGTCGGGGATCCTGACGCCGCTGATGAACCGCCTCCTCGACGTCCGGCCGGACAGCAGGCCGACGATGACCGAGACCGAGCGTGAGCTGCGGGCGCTGGCGGCGGGGGAGCCGACGACGCTCGTCGCCGAGGAACCGCCGCCGAAGGCGCGCAAGGGAATGTTGATCGGGGTGATCGCCGTGTTCCTCGTGCTCGCGGCGGTGGCCGCCGCGGCCGTGGTCGTGGTGCTCAACCGCGATGACGACGCCCCGACAGGTGCGGCGCCACCGGCTTCGCAGTCGCAGAGCGTCACCCCGCCGTCATCGGAGCCTGTCGCTCCGCCACCTTCGCCGTCTTCGGCACCCCCGTCGTCACCGCCGTCTTCGACTCCGTCGTCCTCGGCGGCGCCGCCTTCGGTGCAGACGCCGGGGCAGGCTCTCGCGGCCTACTACACGCTCATCCCGGGCAATCTCCAGGCCGGGTTCGCGGGGTTGAGCGACAACTTCAAGCGCACCAGGAACCAGAGCTTCGAGCGGTATTCGGGCTACTGGAAGTCATACCGTTCGGTGACTGTGTCGGACGTGTCCGAATCCGGCAACACGGTGACGGCGAAGCTCACCTACGTCACGACGTCCGGCGAGACCAGGTCGGGGCGGGAGACCTTCGTCCTGATCCAGCAGGACGGCCGCTACCTCATCGACTCCCAGCGGGCAGGCTGAGCTTCCCGGCGAGGCGCTGAAGCCAGGCCTCGACCTCTTCGGGGGAGCGGTCCGGGAGGCCGAAGATCGTTTCGGTGACGCCGGCGGCTTCCAGCTTGGCCAGGTTCTCCGGATCCGGGCGGACGCCGAGCGCTGAGATCTCGGGCTCGCCGGCGCGGCCTTCTTCGTGCCAGATCTCGCGTAGCCGACGGGCCTTGTCCTCGATGTCCGTGTCGCCAGGAGTGGTGAGCCAGCCGTCGGCCGACTTCGCGATCCAGCGGAACGTCTTCTCCGTTCCGCCCGCGCCGACGATCACCGGGATGTGGGCCTGGGCCGGTTTCGGCCATGCCCAGCTCGCGCCGAACGAGACGAACTCGCCCGCATACGAGGCTTCGTCGTCCGTCCAGAGCGCGCGCATCGCTTCCAGGTACTCGCGCAGGACCGTCCGCCGTTTGCCGCCGGGGACGCCGTGATCGGCCAGTTCGTCGACGTTCCAGCCGAAACCGACGCCGAGGGTGACCCGCCCGGCCGAAAGGTGATCGAGGCTGGCGATCGTCTTCGCCAGCGTGATCGGGTCGCTCTCGACCGGGAGGGCCACCGCCGTCGCGAGCCGGATCCGCGTGGTCACCGAGGCCGCGGTGGCCAGCGCGACCCACGGGTCGAGCGTGCGCAGGTAGCGATCGTCGGGCAGCGACGAGTCGCCGGTGCGCGGATGCGGAGCCTCCCGTTTGACCGGGATATGCGTGTGTTCGGGCACGTGGAAGGCGTCGAAGCCGGCGGCTTCCGCCGCTTTGGCGGCGTCCGCCGGAGTGATGCCCCGGTCACTGGTGAACAGTACGATCCCGTGTCTCACAGGCGGTCACGTTATTAGAACGTGTTTCAGTTTGCAACCGTCGCGTGCAGCTTGACCGGCAGGGCGTTCAGCCGCCAGGTGCCCGGGTCCGGGATCCGCAGCAGGCCGTCGGCAAGCGTCAGATCGGGGAATCGGCGCAGCAGGGCGGTGAGCGCGACCTCGGTCTGCACCCTGGCCAGCGAGGCGCCGAGGCAGAAATGCGGCCCGTGGGCGAACGCCAGGTGCCAGGCCGGTCCGGCCGCGCGCCGGATGTCGAAGACGTCCGGCGCGGTGAACGCCCTCGGATCCCGGTTCGCCGCGGCGATCGCGACGGTAACGGGTTCTCCTTCGGGGATCAGGACGTCGCCGATCCGGACGTCGGTCGTGGTGAGCCGGGGGACCGTCAGCAGCTGCGGGCTGCACCAGCGCATCAGTTCCTCGACCGCGCCGGGCATGAGCGCCGGGTCTTCGCGGAGTTCGGCCAGCTGCGCGGGGTGGGAGAGCAGGATCTCGACGGCGTTGGCGATGAGGTTGCCGGGCACCTGACCGCCGAGGACGAGCTGCCAGACCAGGGAGACCAGTTCGGTTTCGCTGAGCCTGTCGCCGTCTTCGGCGTGGATCAGGAGCAGCTGTGAGACGACGTCCTCGCCCGCCTCGAGTTTCCGGTTCGCGATGGCGGCGAGCGAGTCTTCGACGATCGCCGGGACCGCCTTCATGAGCCCTGGGCCGTCGCCGGCCGCGACCATGGTGCCGTACTCGCGCCAGCGCGGGCGGTCGGCTTCGGGGATGCCGACCAGCGCGCAGATCACGTCGACCGGCAGCGGCCGTGCGAAGGCGGTGACCAGGTCGATCTCGTCCTGTCCGGCGAGGCCGGCGAGGAGGTCTTCCGCGAGCCGCTCGATCCCCGGGCGGAACGCGGCGGCCTTGCGCGGGGTGAACGCGGGGGAGACGAGGCGCCGGAGCCGGAGGTGCTCCGGGCCTTCGACCACCTGCATGGATCGCATGTACGGGCGGCAGTGGTCGGGGATGTCCATCGGTGGGTAGCTGTCCGGGCTCAGGGCGAAGCGCGGATCGCTCAGCATCTTCCGCGCCTCTTCGTGGCGCAGGACCGCCCACATCGAGAACCCCGGTGCGACGAGCTTGGCGATCGGGGAGCGCTCGCGGGCCGGGCTGTACGCGGTGAACGGATCGCGCAGGACCTCGGGGTCGGTCAGGAGGATTTCGGGAACTTCGGACAAGGCAGGTCTCCCAGTTCGGATGTTCGAATCAGATGTTCTCATCATCTGAATGCTCAAGGTATCTTGATCCGGGTCCGAGGGCAATCGTGCGGGGTGACGGGAGACCGATGGTCCGGCTGAGCAGGGCGGAGACGCAGGAGCGCAATCGCGCGAAGGTGCTGGCCGCCGCGCGTGACGAGTTCGCGGGGCAGGGCTTCCGGGACGCCAAGATCGACGTCATCGCCGAGCGGGCGGAACTCACGCGCGGCGCGGTCTACTCGAACTTCCCCGGGAAACGCGCCCTGTACCTCGCCGTCCTGGCCGAGCTGGCGGAACGGTCCGCCGAAGCGCCGCACGCCACGCCGGGCAAGACGCTCCCGGACGCGTTGGGCGCGCTGGCCAGGGCGAGAGTGGCGGCGCTTCCCCTGGACGAGGAGCAGGCGGGTCTCACCCGCGACCTGATGCCGGAGGTGCTCGCGGACGAGCGGATCCGGCGTCCGTTCGCTCAGCTGATGAAACTCAACGGGCTGCTGCTCGGGCTCGCGCTGGAGCGGCTCGATCCGCCGGAGCGCCCCGCGGGAGCGCCGATCCCGCGCCGTGTCCGGCTCGCGGAGACCGTGCTGACCACGCTGCACGGCGCCGGCCAGCTGGCGGCCGCCGCGCCGGGACTCGTCGAACCCTTCGACGTCGTGAGCGCCTGTGAACGGCTGGCGGGGCTGCCTCTCAACGACTGGTGGGCGCCGCCGGTGATCGTGCCCGCCGCGCAGGCCGCCGACCGGCCGTGGTCACCGCCCGAGGCCGTGGATCTGGTGCGCGCCGACCCCTTCGTGCCTGCCGACGGCGTGGTCGTCGTACTGGGTACCCATCGGCTGACCGCCGCGGAGGAGGCCGTCCGGGCGTCCGGGGGTGACGTCACCGTCGTCGTGGTGACCAGTGAGCCCGACGAACTGGTCCCGCTGACCCGGCTGATCGTCGCGGAGGTGTGCGGGGGTCTGCGGCAGGCTTTCCCGGAGCCGTCCTGGCCCGGTGTGCGCGTGGTGTGCGACGTGACCGGGACGCTGGCCGCGGCCGCGGGAGTGCTCGCGGTCAGCGACGAGACCGAGGCCGCGGTGCGGACCGAGCGAGGCCGGATCGTCGCCACCGCGGACGGGCGCGGCGCGGGACACGCCGTCTCGACGACGGGCGAAGTGTCCCGAGTGGACAGCGCCTAGACGACGTCCGTGTGCCGGATCCGGTACACCTGCAGCCGAAGCCCGTAGTACTTCTCGGTTTCCCCGACCCAGTCCATCCCGAGCCGTTTCGCGGTCGCGATGGCGCGTTGGTTGGCGGGCCGCGCGACGGCGAAGAGTTCGTCCGTGTCCTGGGTGAACGCCCAGCCGAGCAGGGCGCGGGCGGCCTCGGAGGCGTATCCCTCGCCCCAGGCGTCCGGATGCAGCTGCCAGCTGATCTCCAGGTCCTCTTCGTACGGTGGCAGCAGGTGGATGCCGAGCCCGCCGACGACCGCACCGTCCTCCTTGCGCTGGATCGCCCATCTTCCGCGTGGTGGCACGAGATTGGGTTGCGCCTGCTGCCAGGCCTGCAGAACCGAACGCATGGCCGCGGCGTCGGTCACCCGGTCCATCGCCGGGGTGAGCCACCGGGTCACGTCGGTGGTGCCGTAGATCGCCAGCGCGGCTTCGGCGTCGTCCTCGGACCAGTCACGGACGACGAGCCTTTCGGTGGTCAAGTCCATGACAAAACGTTACGCGCACAGGCGGGGTGGTGGGGTGTCCGGATCATGACAACTCGGCAACCCGCGTACCTTGGCTTTCATGCGCGCCGACGCCTCGACGACCCCTGCTCAAGCCTGTCCGATCGCCCCGGTGGTCGACCTCGTCTTCAGTCGTTGGACGACGCCGATCCTGTGGACTCTCAACGAGTTCGGCAAGCAGCGGTTCGTCGGACTCGAGCGGCGCATCGGCTCGATCACGCCGAAGGTGCTGACCCAGCGGCTGCGGCAGTTGGAACGCGACGGTCTCCTCACACGGACCTATCACGCCGAGGTGCCACCCCGGGTCGAGTACGAGATCAGCGATCTGGGCCGGAGCCTGGCGCCGCTGTTCGCGACCCTCGCGGACTGGTCGGCGGAGAACCTGCCGAAGGTCGACGAGGCCCGGTCGGCCTACGACTCCGGTACCTGAGCCCGCATATTTGACCGATCGGTCCAGATGTGGTTAAGCTGCTCTCGTGTCCAGGGTGAAGGAATTCGACGTCGACGCGGCCTGCGATGCCGCGCTGGAACTGTTCTGGCGGCAGGGGTACGAGGCCACTTCGGTCAGCGATCTCGTCGCCGGGCTCGGCATCGGCAAGGCGAGTCTCTACGCGACGTTCGGCACCAAGCATCAGCTGTACCTGACGGTCTTGAACCGCTACATCGCCAGGGGCAACGAGCGGTTCGTCGAGGACTTCGCCGGACCGGGGCCCGCGCTCGCGGGGGTACGGCGGCTCATCGACCGCTATCTCGCCGAAATACTCGACGAATCCGGGCGCAAGGGCTGTTTCGTGGTCAACGCGGCCATGGAGCTGATGCCAGGGGATCCCGAGGTCGCGCGGGTGGTCGAGCGCAGCTGGGACGCGATCGAGCTGGCCCTGCGGATGGCGCTGAGCCGGGCGAGGGCGCAAGGCGAACTCGACGACGCCGCCGACCCGGAAGAGCTGGCCGGCTTCCTGCTCACCGTCCTGCAGGGAATGCGGGTGCTGAGCAAGGGACCCGATCCCGCGGCACGGGCCAAAGCGACGGCGAAGCAGGCCATCGCCGTTGTCGAAGCCGCTCGCAAACACTGATAATAGAACGATCGGACCAGAAAGTTGGCTACTGTGGGGACTACGAGGATTTCGGGGAAGCGCTTCAGCGGCAAGGTCGTCCTGGTCACCGGGGGAGGATCCGGGATCGGCCGGGCCACGGCGGCGGCTTTCGCGCGCGAAGGCGCTCAGGTCGTCGTATCCGGCAGGGACGGCGAGAAACTGCGTCAGACGGTGAAGGAGATCGAGACCGACGGCGGCGTGGCCGACGCGGTGACCGCGGACGTGAGTGTCGGCGCCGAAGTGGAGCGTCTCGTCGCCGAAACCGTGCGGCGGCACGGCAAACTCGACATCGCGTTCAACAACGCCGGTGTCCTCGGCAGCCCCGCGCCGACGGCGGATCTCGACGAAGACGGCTTCAACGCCGTCATGCAGACGAACCTCACGGGCACCTGGCTGTCCATGAAGCACGAGATCGCGCAGATGCGGGCAGGCGGTGGGGGAGTCATCGTCAACATGTCGTCCAACATCGGCTCGCACACCCGACTTCCGGGGATGGCCGCCTACGCCGCCTCGAAGGCCGCGGTGGACGTGCTGACCCGGACCGCCGCCCGCGACCACATCGCCGAGGGGATCCGGATCAACGCGGTCAGCCCCGGCGCCACCGACACCGGCATGTCGTTCCGGCCCGGCGAGACCGAGGCCGACCGTGCCGCCCGGCTCGGCGCGGTCATCCCGCTCGGCCGGATCGGCGCGGTCGAGGAGATCGCCGCCGCGGTTCTGTGGCTGGCGTCCGACGAGTCCGCGTACGTCGTGGGGCACGACATCGTCCTGGACGGCGGTGCGAGCGCCTGAGCCTCACCGGCGCGAAGGCACCAGTTCCTGCACCTTCGTCTTGAGCCCCTGCGTCACCAGGTGCCCCAGGTCCGGCGGCTAAACGTCCTCGAGGATCTTGGTGATCCCGGCGACGACGTCCGGATGACCGAGCGGCAGCGGTGGCGGGACCCGGTTGTACGGTTCGCCGATGCTGTGGGGAAGGACAGCCACCGAGGTCCCGGCGGAGCGCACCCGTTCGGCCAGTTCGGAGGACTCGTCCGGCACCGGGTCGATCAGCAGGACATGTGACGCGGCGCCCGGATGACGCTCGGCCAGCCGCAGTGCGTCTCCGGCCGATTCGCCCGCGGCCACGACGTCGATCGGCGGGTCGCCGGGTTCGGTGTCGCCGAACAGGTCGTCGGCCTGGCCGAGGGCGCCGTCGACCGGCAGCCTGCACCAGATGATCCGACGCCGCGCCGCGAGCGGCCGCCAGGTGGCCGGGAGTTCGCCGTTCTTGCCCTCGCCCGCGGGATCCAGGACCAGGAGCATCGCCCCTTCGTCGTCGCCGTCGGTGACGACCGGCGGCCCCTCGGCGCGGACGGGATCGGGTTCGGCGGGCATGCTCGTCTCCTCAGCGGTTCGTGCGGGGCAGTTCCGGGGAATCGGTGTCGAGGGGGACCGCGGCCGATCGGACCAGTCCTAATTGGACGGTCTGGCGTTTCGTCACCGCTTCCAGCGCCCAGTCGGTGGCGGTGCGCAACCGGTTGCCCGGCATGGCCAGCAGGTGGTAGCCGCGGGTGACCGCCTTGGCGGCGAGCCCGGAAAGGGGGATGTGCAAGGGATTCGCCGCGGCCTGGTGGGCGCCGAGGTCGACGACGAAGCCGAGATCGTGATGCCGGTAGACGCCGGGCGCACCGTGTCCGAGGGACGCGGCGACGTTCCGTCCGGCGAGCTTGCCCTGGCGTTCGGCGTGCTGGGCGGTCATCGGCGTGTATTCGCCGGGCCTGGTCAGATCCGGGACGGCGGCCGCGTCCCCGCACGCGTAGACGTCGCGCCGCCCCGAGACGTTCAGTTGCGCCGTCACGACGAGCCTGCCTTTGGCCGTCTTCATCCCCAAGGCTTCGACCAGGGGATCCGGCCGGACCCCGACGCACCACACCAGGGTGTGCGTCGGCACGGATTCGCCGGAGGTCAGGGTGACCCCTTTTTCACCGGCGTTGTCGATCGACGTCTTCATCAGCACCTCGACGCCGCGAGCCCGCAACACCTCGTCCGCGGTGGTGCCGAGCCGCTTGTCGAGCTCCGGCAGGACACGGTCGGCGACGTCCAGCAGCAGCCAGCGGATCTTCTGGCCGTTCAGCTCGGGATGCCGGGCGGCGAGGGCGGCGGTGAACGCCGGTCCCTGCGCGGCGACCTCGGTGCCGGTGTAACCGGCGCCGACCACGACGAACGTGCAGCGCGCGTCGCGTTCGGCCGGGTCCTTCGCGGAGGCGGCGAGTTCTATCTGCCGGGTGACGTGATCCCGCAGGTAGAGCGCCTCGGGCAGGCCTCGGAAGCCGTGGGCGTATTCGGGCACGCCCGGGATCGGCAGGAGCTTGTTGACGCTGCCGGCGGCGAGCACGAGACGGTCGTAGCCGATCGAGTGCTCGCGGTCCTCGGGGTCGGTGTAGCTCACGGCGCGGCCGTCGAAGTCGACCGACGTCGCGGTGCCGAGCACCAGGCGCACCCCGCGCAGGGTGCCGGGGATGGACACCGAGATCCGCCGCGGTTCGAGGATCCCGGCGGCGACTTCGGGCAGCAAGGGGAGGTAGAGGAAGTAGTCGGTCGGGTTCAGCACGACGATCTCGGTGTCTTCGCCGACCGACTTGAGCAGGGTCTTGGCGGCGTTGTAGCCCGCGAACCCTCCTCCGATGATCACTACGCGCATCGTCAGTCCTTCGTGGGCCAGTCGCCGGTCGCCTTGCGGTAGCCGACCGCGCCCGCCCGTTCGGTGGCCGCCTTCACCGCGCCGAAGATCGCTCCCTGCGCGGCCGCCGCGACGATCACCTGAGTCCAGGTGAAGTCCCGGTCCGTGGCGTTCGGCGCGTCTTCCTCACCGCTCACGCGTTTCCAGATCTGCTTGAACGCGATCCCGGCGAGCACCCCTCCCGCGGCGCTCACGACCATGTTCAGCGGTTTGTAGAGAACCTTGTTCACGACGAAGACCTCTTTCGCATGATCAGCCGGATCGTCACCAACAGCGCGAGAACACCGGCGAAGATCGGAAGGGGATTCGCGCGGACGACTTCGGTGCCCTGGCGGAACTTCTCCGCCGCGGGCTCGGAGATCTTGGCGCCGGCCTTGTCCACCTTGGCGTCGAGGTTGTCGTTGACCCTCGTCTTGACGTCCATCTTCTTGCCCAGCGCGTCGAGGGTCTCGGTGAGCTCCTCGCGGGTCACGTCACGATCGGTACGGGCTTCTTCGGCGTTCTTGGGAAAATCGGTCATGAGCGCACTCCTTGTTTGACGGTGTCGACATCTTCGCGGACGCCCTCGATGGCCTCTTCCGGCACCGGCGGTGTCGCGCTCGCGACCTCCTTCTTGCCGACGACGGCCGAAAGGCCACCGATCAGCAGCAGTGCCGCGCCGGTCACCACGGCCGCCAGCCACGCGGGCATGACCAGGGCGAGTGCCAGTACCACCGCGGCGATCAAGGTCGCCAGGCCGAAAAGCGCGAAGATCCCGGCCGCGCCGAACAATCCGGCGCCGAGTCCCATCCGCTTCCCTTTGCCCTGCAGTTCGAACACGGCCAGCCGCATCTCGTCCCGTACCAGGCGTTTGACCTCGTCACTCAGGTCTGAGACCAGTTCACCGACCGACCTGTCCCCGGACGGCTTCCGGTGGGCTTCTTCGATCATGGAGCACCTCCTCGGAGCGTTCTGCCCGCCGGGTACCCGGCTGCCCGGACGATCAATCACGGGGTGTTTCGCCCCTCCGGGCGTCGGGTAGCCGGGGGAGTGCCGGCTCGAAAAGCACCCAACCGACAGGAGGATGCATGAGCACGATCACCGAAATGGTGGACGTCGAAGTCCCGGTGAAGACCGCGTACAACCAGTGGACCCAGTTCGAGACCTTCCCGAATTTCATGGAAGGTGTCGAGGAGATCCGCCAGGTCGACGCGACCCACACCCACTGGGTGACCAAGTTCGGTGGTGTGAGCCGGGAATTCGACGCGACCATCACCGAACAGCATCCCGACGAGCGCGTCGCGTGGACATCGGACTCCGGTCCCGACCACGCGGGCGTCATCACCTTCCATCGCTTGGACGACAACAAGACCCGTGTCACGGCGCAGATGGAGATCGATCCTGAGGGCTTCGCCGAGAACGTCGCCGACAAACTCGGTGTGCTCGACCGGCGGATCAAGGGCGACATGAAGCGGTTCAAGGAGTTCATCGAGAGCCGCGGCCGCGAGTCCGGCGCGTGGCGCGGTGACGTGGACCGCCCCGGCAGCTGACTCTCGCCCGGGACCTCCCCCTGGAAGACCGCGTTTTCCAGGGGGAGGTCCCGGGTATCTCTTGGGTGAGGTTCACAACGAAGGGAGCGTTCCGGCATGACTACCAACGCATACGTGGCCTTCCTCGTCATCGGGGTGGCGCTGGTCATGCTCGACGGTCTGATCATCTACCAGAGCGGTAAGCGTTACCTGCGAGGTTCCTACGGTGATCCCGCCGCCGGCGCGTCCATGACCTGGCTCGTCACGGTGCTGTTCCACCTCGCCACGCTGGGCGTCTTGGCGCTGCTGTCGACCATCGACATCGGCGGCAGCGACCTTCCGGGTGTGGTAGGCAGGCTGGGTGTGCTGTTGCTGGTCCTGGCCATCGCCCACGCGATCACGCTGAGCGTGCTTTCGCGGATCCGCGGCGAGCAGGAGGCCGAAGCGGTCATCAACCGCCCCAGGCAGCATGTCGAGCCCGAACAGCAGGGCACGACGGTGACGCCGGTGCCCGGGCAGGAAGGCCGTTACCCGACCGCCAGCCCGTCGATCGAACAGCAGGCGCCGTACACGACGCCGTAAGAGGGCAGCTTCCCGAGTACGTGAAAGGCCCCTTCCCTCGGCTCAGCGAGGGAAGGGGCCTTTCACGCTATTCCGAGAGCTTTCCTCGCAGCTGCTCCAAGGTCTGCGAGAGAAGCCGCGAAACGTGCATCTGCGAGATGCCGACCCGTTCCGCGATCTGCGTCTGGGTGTAGCCGCCGAAGAACCGCATCACGAGGATGGCGCGCTCCCGCTTCGGGAGTTCCCGCAGCAGCGGTTGCAGCGCCTCGTGGTTCTCCACCAGGGCCATCTCGTGGTCCTCCTCGCCGATCGTGTCGGCGAGGGAAAGTGACTCGGCGGGGTCGTCGTGGACCGGCTTGTCGACCGACAACGTCTGGTACGCCTGACCGGCGAGCAGTCCTTCGCGCACTTCGTTCACTTCGAGCCCGAGGTATTCGGCGAGTTCGGTCGGGGTCGGCGCGCGGCCGAGCCGCTGGGACAACGCGGCCGTGCCCTGGCTGAGCGAGACATGCAGCTCCTTGAGCCGCCTCGGTACCCGGACCGACCAGCCGGTGTCCCGGAAGTGCCGCCGGACCTCGCCCATGACCGTGGGGACGGCGAAGGAGAGGAAATCGTGCCCGCGGCCGGGGTCGAAGCGGTCGACCGCGTTGATGAGGCCGATCCGCGCCACCTGAACCAGGTCTTCCCGCGGCTCGCCCCGGCCGGAGAACCTGGTGGCGATGTGCTCGGCGAGCGGCAGCAGTTCGGTCACCAGCTTGGCACGCAGGTCCTGGCGACGCTGGGAATCCTCCGGCAGGGAGGACATCTCCTCGAAGAGCGGTTCGCAGTGAGCGTAGTCGTCCGCCTGCCTCGTGAGTGTCTTGCGCTCGCCGCTCACCCGTCGCTCGTTCCCGGGGCCAGGACGAGGTCGATCGTCGTCGTACTCCCCAGTTCGCCGGGAATCGGTTCGCATCGTGCGGTCACCGAGCCGGTCAAGGTCGTCAGGACGTGCCAGCCGAAGGTCGTCTCGCTCGGTAGGAAGGGCGTCGCCGTCCGCGTCGAGATCGAGACGGCGATCCCCGCCGGTACTTCGTGGTAGACACAGCAAAGAACAGCTCCCGGTTCAGCGGGCTGGACAAGCTGGGAACAGGCTTCGTCGACGGCCATCTTCGCGTCTGAAATGGCGTCCAAGCCGAAATCCGCCCGCGCCACCACACCGTGGGTGAGCGTGCGGACGAGAGGGATCTGTTCCGCCTCGGCGGGAAGGCAAAGCTCGACCCGGTCGAACAGTGCGTCCGACTGAGGGCGGGTCTGGGGAGTCAGGCCACCCCGTCCATGTGCATCCATTACGAAACCCATCCGTCCGTGGCCGTGAGGTATCCGCTGCGGGGATCCGCCGCGGGACGCGTGATCAACGGCCAAGGGCGCGCTGAAGCTCCTTTTTGGACATCTTCGACCTGCCCTTGACGTCGCGTTTCTTCGCTTCGTTGTAGAGCTGGTCCTTGGTCGGGCCGTTCGGGCCAAGGCGGTTTCCCGATCGCTTGCCACCCCGCCGCTGCGGCGACATGTCCTGGACGGACGTCCGGCTCGCTTCACGGGACTCGCCCGCCCGCGCGCGGTTCTTGTTGACCGTGCGCGCGGCGATCTCCTCGGCCCGGCCGGTGCTCGCGCCCCGGTCCTTCACCGAATCCTTGATGTTCTCGTACTGACGTTCTCGTTTTTCGCTCCACGCCTGCTGAGGCATCGCGACTCCTCTCTTCCCCGGATCAAGTACCCCGTTCGATTCGCTGGATAAACGTCCGGTTGATCCCGGGAATGGACGGGTACGCGGAGGTCAGACGCGAAGGAGGCTTCGATGCGGATCGGCTACACGCTCATGACCGAGCAGACAGGGCCGAAGGACCTGGTGGGATACGCCGCCGGGGCCGAACGGGCGGGATTCGACTTCGAGGTGATGAGCGACCACTACTCGCCTTGGCTGAACGAGCAGGGCCATTCGCCGTACGCGTGGAGCGTCCTGGGAGCGGTCACCCAGAGCACCGAACGGGTCGAGCTGATGACCTTCGTGACGTGCCCGACCATGCGCTATCACCCGGCGGTTGTGGCGCAGAAAGCGGCGACCGTCCAGGCGCTGTCGGACGGCCGGTTCACTCTGGGGCTCGGCGCGGGGGAGAACCTCAACGAGCACGTCGTCGGGCGTGGCTGGCCGCCGGCGAACGTCCGCCACGAGATGCTCGCCGAGGCTGTCCAGATCATCGGGGGGCTGTTCGACGGCGGGTACTTCAACTACGCGGGTGACCACTTCCGGGTGGACTCGGCGAAGCTCTGGGATCTCCCGGAACAGCGTGTCCCGATCGCCGTCGCGGTGTCCGGATCGCAGTCGGTGACCCGGTTCGCGCCGATCGCCGACGCGATGATCGCGGTGGAGCCGGACGCCTCGCTCGGCCGGGAGTGGGACGCCACCAAACTCGGGCCGCCGACCAGGAAGATCGCCCAGCTGCCGGTGTCCTGGGGTGAGGATCGCGACGCCGCGATCCGGCGGGCGCACGAGCAATTCCGCTGGTTCGGTGGTGGCTGGAAGGTCAACGCCGAACTGCCGGGGCCCGCGGGGTTCGCCGGGGCCACCCAGTTCGTCAAACCGGAGGACGTCGCCGCGGCCATCCCGTGCGGGCCGGACGTCGACCGGATCGTGAAGCAGGCGGGCGAATTCGAAGCCGCCGGATTCACCGACCTCGCCTTGATCCAGATCGGCGGTGACCAGCAGGAAGGCTTCCTCCGGTTCGCCGAGGACACCTTGCTCCCGGCGTTGCGGGGCTGAATCACACGGACGGAGTAAGGCGGCCGTGTCTCTGCGCACCCGGCCGGGGACACCTGTGTGCAAAGCCGCGATCGTGGGTATCAGAGCGGCACGGCGTCCTTGACAAGGGGGAACTGATGAGAAACGAACTCGGCCTTCACCCGCTGCCCGACCTGCTGCCGGAAGGCCAGGACACGCCCGAACAGGAGGCCGTCCGCCGCAAGGCGGCCCTCGCCGTGGCTTCACACGCGACGAGCGCCGAAGACTGCGCGACGCTGCTGGACATGCTCGGCCTGCACGATGGCGGCCGCAGCTCCGAGGTGGCCTGACTCAGTCGCCGGGTCACGAGGTCCGGGTCGGCGCGACGATGCCGTACTCGTGGATCTTCCGGTAGATCGTCGCCCGGGAGATCCCGAGCAGCTGGGCCGCGCGCACCTTGTTGCCGTCGGCGTCTTCGAGGCTCCGCACGATCGCGTCGCGCTCGATCACCTCGAACCGGTTGAGCGGGCGTCGCGCCACGGCGTGGAACTCGGCGGGAAGGTCGCCGGGGACGATGGCCCCCGCGCGGCGGCGCTGCGCGACCTTTCTCAGTACCTGGTAGAGCTGGCCCGCGTTGCCCGGCCATTCGGCCCGCATGAGCAGGTGCAACGCGGCGGCCGAGCAGGTGAGGCGCCCGCCGTAGCCGAGTTTGCTCAGGAACAGGGGGATGAGTTCAGCTGGAGGACCCGTACCTCCTCATGTGCAGCGAGAAGATCACCCGGGTGCAGCAGCTGATGCCGTTTGCTGGACAAAGTGATGCGCGCGCCGAGGCTCCTGGTACGGGGGTGCTCGGCGCGACGTCGCCGAAGCGTCGACACTGAAGCGGCATTCACGACAGGGTCTGTTCGTCATCGGAGCGCATTGGGGAAATCGCTCACCGCATTCGGTGAACGGGGTTGAATTTTCGTTGCCTGAAGGAATTCACCCAGCCGTAGTCAAGCCGTTGTCGCGCCCGGTGGGGTCTGCCAGGATGCTCGTGACCCGACCAGAAGGAGCGTTCCAGTGGCTTCCCGTCTCAACCCTTACCTCAGCTTCGCCGGCGACGCCCGGCAGGCCATGGAGTTCTACAAGTCGGTGTTCGGCGGAGAACTGACGCTGAATACGTTCGGCGAGTCCGGTATGGCGGGTTCGCCGGTGGAGGACCAGATCATGCACAGCCAGCTCGATTCGCCGAGCGGCTACACGATCATGGCGTCGGACACGCCGCCGGGAATGGAGCACAAGCCGGGCACCAACCTGTCGGTCAGCCTCAGTGGCGATGACGGCGGGGAATTGCGCGGATACTGGGAGAAACTCTCCGCGGACGGCACTGTTTCGGTCCCGTTCGAAAAGCAGATGTGGGGTGACGAATTCGGTGCCTGCACCGACAAGTTCGGTATCTCGTGGATGGTGAACGTCATTCAAGGCTAGGGGCTTCCGGCCCTGTCCGATCCGTGCCGAAGCTCCCGACTTCCGGGGACTTGCGGCTCCGATCGCGCGAAACCTGTGATGCCGCCGGGTGGACCCGCCGTTCTTCCTTCGTGAGGATTCGGCGGTTCCATCGGGAGGCAGGGTATGAACAAGAGGGTCGTGGCACTGCTGGCATCGGCGGGCGCCGCAGTTTCCGTCGCGGGACTGAGCGGTTGCGGACGACGACCGCCGGGACGCCGGTCACCGTGGTGCGGGAGATCGTGCCGCCGTCGACGACCACTGCCATCGTCGCGCCATCGGCTACATCGGTGGTCGTGGTGGAGCCTCCGGTAACGGTCACCCGGGCGCCTTCGCTCACGTCGTGTCAGCGCCTCGCCGCCGACGGATTCTCTTACCGGCAACCCGATGACACCGTCAGCGGACTCGATGATCGACCGCACGGTCCGTCGGTCGACGCCCGCGCTGCGTGCTCCGGTGTTCCCCGACACCCGTTCCCACGCCACGGCGAGGAACGCGGGGTCGGCCACGAGGTTGAACAGATCATCAAACCGGCGGCCGGGATCGGCCGCTGCCCACTGGTGCAGTTTTGTTTGCATTCCCAGTACCCGCTGCCCGGCCGTATACGGCACCAACAGCAGATCACCGATGTTCACCGGTGACAACTCTTCTGGCATTACCCGAACTCCTCCGCTTCGTCTCGCTGCCGCCCTTCCCCATGCGGACGGCTTTCCCGTCCTCGGAGTACTACGACGGCTCCGCCCCACCACGCACCCCTCAGCGGGCAATGCGCCTATCCACCCCGACACCACGGGCTGCGGTTCCGGCGTGGAGGGCCGTGATGGTTCCCATGTTCACGTGTATCCGATCGACGAGTGAGGCACTCAGCTTTACCCCGGCAGTCCCTGTGAATACGCCACAGACTTTCTCCACAGACTGCCCAGAACACCAGATCCGGGCGGGCGCTACACCTTCCATTCGGTTCGCGCGCACTGCAATACCGACCCAGATCCACCAGGTTCGAGTCGGCTCCACCTAACGAGGCCTCAGACACTGATTCCTACTCGTATACCTTCTCGTCTCGCTCACCGAGCCCGCACCATCTGGCAGTTCTGGCACGACTCGACTTTGTCAGGACCGCTTGCCACCTCGACCCACCCATTCCCGTGGATCAGGCTGCCCTCAGCTTCACTGAACCGCTGTGACGGCTCAATATCGGAGGTCTTTCACCTCCGATCGGATAAACACGCGCATCATGGCGCACATGCTCAATATGATGGGCGTGACAATTCTTGGGTCTTCGATGACGCCCCGGGAACCCGCATCACCTGCAGGAACTGCCGCACGCCATGGGCAAGCTCCAGCTTGCCAGCGCGCCACAACTCCTGCGGCAACTCGGGAAGAACAGTCTCGGACACCCCTCCACAGTACGCCACTAAAGTCGAACATGTGTTCGTAATTTTAAGTGACAATGAAACGAAGGCGCCGACATCTAAAGGGTGGTTTCACCAGAACGAATCCACTACTCGGCGCAACAACAAGATTACTGAAACTCAAAGAAGGCTAAGAACGTACTCAAGTAGGACGGCACTGGGAGTCTCGTGAGTGGTAAAGACGGTTAGTGTCATCATTGCCGCTCACGAGAATCAAGCGACGCGGACGGTGCCCCATCGCACCAAAGGGTTCTGGCAGAATCATCTTGGGTGTGGCGTGACGTCGTGTCTCGGTGGTCTTCTGTGCGGGGCGGCGACGTCCGCGGAAAGAGAGGGAACATGGCCTCGGCGTTCACCGTGGGGTCGTCGAAAGCGCCTTCATCTTGCCGCACTGGTGCCGCCGCATCCGCTGGGAAGGCCGCGACGAAACCCGTAAAACCCGCCATCACCTGCCGGCGTCGACTCGGGTCCCGGTATCTCGCTGAAGCCGTCGCGTCACCGAACCGGCCGGAACCGGACATCGACGGACGCGAACGGGTCCCCTTCGCCGACACCACGCAGGCGGATCGGCGGCCCGCCGGGGTTGTCGTACAACCGGATGCCGTCGCCGAGCAGGACCGGCGCGATGTGCAGGTCGATCTCGTCGATCAACCCGAGCCCGAGCAGCTGTCGGCCGATGTTCGGCGAGAACACCTCGAGGTTCTTCCCGTCCGCTGCCTCCAGTCCGATCCGGACAGCTTCGGCGGGCCCGCAATTCAGGAACGTGACACCGTCCGCGGGGGTCGCGTCCTCGGGGTGATGGGTGAGGACGAAGAGTGGCCCTTTCCAGGCGCCGCCATAGATCCCGCCGGGCTCGGGGTAAGCGTCCCAGCCGTCACGTCCGCCGAGGACGGCGCCGGTGGTCGCGACGTACTCCTCGATCAGGTCCGGCCGGGACGTCAGGCCCGCCATCCAGTCCATGGTGTGCGCCGGCCCCGCGACGAAGCCGTCGAGGGACATCGTGAAGTGCCAGAGCGCTTTCCCGCTCGCTGTCTGAGGTTCGAGCATCTCGTCTCCCACTGCTTGCGTTTTGCAATCGGTTGGTCCACGGTAAGGCGAGTGATGGTAGATTGCAACCACTTCGTCCGGAGGTGAAGGAATGGTGGAACCCGCCCGTTCGGGCTGTCCGATCAACGCCGCGGTCGAGGCGTTCGGTGACAGCTGGAGCCTGCTGGTGCTGCGGGACATCATGTTCGGCACGCGGCGCTACTTCCGGGAGCTGCTCGCCGGGTCCGAAGAGGGGATCGCTTCCAACATCCTGGCCGACAGGCTGAAACGGCTGGTCAAGGCCGGTCTGCTGACCCGGGAGGACGCCGGGCCCGGCAAGCGGGCCGCGTACAGCCTGACCGAGGTGTCGATCCAGCTGGTGCCCGTGTTCGCCCAGCTCGGTTCCTGGGGTCTGCGCCATCGTCCGACCACGAAGCGGCTGCGGGTGCGGGCGGAGCTGCTCGCGGCGGGCGGGCCGGAACTGTGGGCCGAGTTCATGGCCGAACTGCGGGTCGTCCACCTCGGTGAGCCCGCCCCGGAGCAGAGCGGGCCCGGCGTGCTGGAGCGTCTCGCCGCCGCATACGACGCCGCTCTCTGACCGTCGCCGCGGCCTTGCCCCGCAAGGGCTCCCGCTGACCGCGACGCCTGAACAATCCCCATAGCATCCCCGGCCCTGCCACGCATCTCGTTGATTGTTCTGCCCGAATCAAGGGTTCCGGTCAACCAATCCCCGGGATGTAGTAGCCCGCGACGAAGCGACGGGCTGGTGGGGAGAGGGAATGAGCTCAGCGGAGGGTGTTGTCCTGGTGATCGGCTGCGGGATGCGGCCGTACCGGGAGTACCTGTTGGCGTCGGCCGGGCACCGGCATCCCTTGTGGCTGTTCAACGGGGCCGAGCCGACCTGGCAGGAGCGCTACATCACCGGCGCCACGGTGCTGGACCTGCAGGATCGCGACGCCGTACTGGCCGCGGCCCGCGCGGTGAACGCGAAGACGCCGGTGCTCGGTGTGGTGTCGTGGGACGAGGCGCTGATCGTCACGGCGGCACACGTCGCGGACGAGCTCGGCCTGCCGGGCGCGGGGATCTCCGCGATCGAGGGCTGCCGCGACAAGTGGCTCAACCGCCGGACGCTCACCGCGGCCGGAGTGGCGCAACCGGACTTCGGGTTCGTGCACGACGAAGAGCAGGCGGTCCGCGTGGCCGACCGGATCGGGTACCCGGTCGTGGTCAAGCCGCGCGGAGGCGGGGCCAGTATCGGCGTCAGTTTCGCGGAAGACGGCGAGGCGGTGCGGAAGGCGTTCCGGACCGCGGAGGACGCCAGCTTCGGCGGCTCTCCCGCGTACCAGGGCGGGGCACTGGTCGAGGAGTACCTGTCCGGTCCCGAGATCAGTGTGGACGGTGCCGTCGTGGACGGTGAGTACACGCCGATGTTCGTGGCGCACAAGACGGTCGGCATGCACCCGTACTTCGAGGAACTCGGCCATCTGGTCAGCTCCGCGGACGAACTGCTCGCCGACCCGGTGCTCCGCTCGACGCTGGCCCGCGCGCACAGCGCGATCGACTTCCGGTACGGCATCACCCACACCGAACTCAAGCTCACCGAACGCGGGCCGGTGATCGTGGAGATCAACGGCAGGCTCGGCGGCGACCTGATCCCGTTGCTCGCGCGGTTCGCGACCGGGATCGACCCCGGCGCGGCCGCGGTCGACGTCGCGCTCGGCATGCGCCCCCACCTCCCGCACGAGGCCGAGCCTCGATGGGTCGGGGTGCGGTTCGGCTACCCGAAACAGGACTGTGTCGTCGAGTCCGTCTCCGTGCCGGGTTCCGGGCGGGACAACGGGATCCTCACCGCCGACGCGCTCGTCGAGCCGGGGGCGCGGATGCGGCTGCCGCCGGCGGAGTTCATCTCGCGGCACGCGTACGTGATCTGCGCGGGCAGCGATCCCGACGACTGCGAAGTGGTGCTGGACAAGGCCATGGCCCAGGTCCGGCTGACAGCGCATCCTCTGCTGCCTTCGGTGGCCGCCGGTGGCTGACCGCGCACGGGCACCGCAGAACACCTTCCAAGCACTCACAACGATGGCGGAGCAAACAATGGCGAACCGTGATGTCGAGCTTCTCGCAGTCGGAGCAGGACCGTCCAACCTGGCACTCGCCGTGGCGCTCGAGGAGCTCGCGCCCGGCCTGGCCCGCGATTCGGTCCTGCTCGAACGCGACGAGGAGGTCTCCTGGCAGCGGGGCATGCTCCTGCCGGAGGCGCTGTCGCAGGTCTCGTTCCTCAAGGACCTGGTGACCCTGCGCAACCCGTGCAGCCGCTTCTCGTTCCTCAGCTACCTGCACGCCACCGACCGGCTCAACGAGTTCGTGAACATGGGCAGCTTCGTCCCGTACCGGGCCGAGCTGGCCGACTACCTCAAGTGGACGGCCGACTCGCTGGCACTGGTGGACCTGCAGCGTGGCCGGGAATGTCTTGACATCACTCCCGTGTGGACGGACGGCACGCTCACCGGCTGGGACACCAGGGTCGCAGACGGCGAGACCATCCGCAGCCGGTACCTGGTGGTCGGCGCGGGCCGGGACGCGCGGATTCCCGACGAGCTCAGGACGGTGAACCAGGACCGCGTCATCCACAGCACGCAGTACCTGCCGAGGATCGCCAAGCTGCGCAAGGACCTCCCGTACCGGGTCGCGGTGATCGGCGCCGGGCAGAGCGCGGCGGAACTGTTCGGCGCGGTGCAGAACGATCTGCCCGAATGCAAGCCGACCATGGTGATGCGTTCGATCGGCCTGAACTACTACGAGAGCAGCAAGTTCAACAACGAGCTGTTCTTCCCGTCCCATGTGGACAAATTCTTCGACGCACGGCCGGAAGCGCGCGAGCAGATGCTCAAGGAGATGCATCACACGAACTACTCCGGGCTGGCGCCGGGCACGATGGACGCGCTCTACCGGTCCATCTACCTGGACCGCCTCTCGGGTCGTTCCCGCCTCGAAATGATCACGATGAGCGACATCACCGACGCCCGCGACGAGGGCGACGAGATCGTGCTGGAACTGACCGACCGGCGCACCGGCGAGACGCGGGAACTGCGCACCGATCTCGTGCTGCTCGGCACCGGGTTCTCCCCGGAGATGCCGAGGATGGTCCAGGAGATCGCGAATTCGATCGGTCTCTCGGAGATCAAGGTGACCCGTGACTACCGGCTGGAGATCGACCAGCCCGCGACCGCGGCCGTCTACCTCCAGGGCGTCAACGAAGCGACGCACGGGATCGCGGACTCGCTGCTGAGCGTCCTCGCCCCGCGCGCCAACGACATCCTGCAGGACATCCTCGCCCATCGCGGCGAGTCCCCGTCGGTGCCACCGCAGCCGGCGTCGGACACCGCGCCCATCGTCGCCACCCGCTGATCACGGAGAAGGAAGAGAAAGTCATGGAGCTGCGTCCGCTTGAGCGGGAAAAGATGGTCTTCGAGAACGGCGCTTACGGCCAGCGGCTCCTGCCGTGGGCGGCGCTGAACGCGCCGTTCGAAGGCGCCTGGGTCACGGTGCCGGCGCACGGCGCGACGGGTGCGCACTCCCACCACGAGTACGAGCTCTTCATCGCCGTCAGCGGCGAGGCTGTCATCGAGTCCGGGGGAGAGCGCCGTCCCTTCCGCCCCGGCGACCTCGAGTTCCACAAGCCCGGCACCGAACACCGCATCCTCAACGACGGCGCGGAGGACTTCGAGATGTACGCGATCTGGTGGGACTCCGACATGACGGCGAAGTTCGCCGCCCGGCACGAGGAGCTGGCGTGACCACGGCCGACACGCGGCCGGTGGTGATCATCGGCGGCCCTCCGACGTCCAACGGGGACCTGCACATCGGGCATATCGCCGGCCCGTACCTCGGCGCCGACGTGCACCGGCGATATCTGCGGGCGGCAGGCCGTGAAGGGGTTTTCGCCTCCTGCACCGACGACAGCCAGACCTACCTCGTCACCAGTGCGGCCCGGGTCGGGACGACACCGCCCGAGCTGGTGAAACGGTCGACCGAGGACATCCAGCGCACGTTCAAGGCGATGGGCGTCGAGGTCGACGGCTTCTCGCCGACCGACGAAGGCTACAAGGCGCTCGTCCACGACTACGTCAAACGCCTGTACGACAAGGGAAAGCTTCGTCTGCGCAAGGTGCGGCTGCCCTACAGCGAGAGCAAAGGGGAGTTCCTGGTCGAGGGGTTCGTCGGTGGCGGCTGCCCGACCTGTCTCGCGGACAGCCGCGGCGGGTTCTGCGAGGGCTGCGGGCATCCGATCGACTTTGACGCGCTCATCGAACCGTATTCGGTGCTCGACCCGGCCGACGAGGTGACCTACCGCGAGACGGAGATCATGGTCCTCCCCGTCTCGGAGTACCGCGAACAGCTCCTCGCCTACTACGAGGAGCGCGGTCCGTCGTGGCGGCCGCACGTGCTCGGCCTGATGCGGGAACTGCTGGCCGGTCCGTTGCCGGACTTCGCGATCACGTATCCGGTGAAATGGGGACTGCCGGCACCGTTCCTCCAGACCCCGGGGCAGCGGCTCAACGCGTGGGTCGAGGGTATGCCCGCCTCGATGTACTGCACCGAGTACGCGTTGCGGCGCAACGGAAAGCCGAAGGCCGCCGACGACGACGCGTGGCTCGCGGAGAACGACGCGCGGGTCGTGGTGTTCATGGGGTTCGACCCGCTGTTCACCTGGGGCGTCGTCCACGTCGCCGAGCTGATCGCCCTCGAGGGCCGCTACGTCCTCCCGGACACCCTGCTCGTCAACGAGTTCTACGAGCTGGAGAACGAGAAGTTCTCCACCAGCAAGGGACACGTGGTCTGGGCCCGTGAGCTGGCGGCCGAGGTGCCGCGTGACATCGCGCGGTTCCACCTCAACCTCACCGCTCCCGAGTTCGCCCGGACCAACTTCTCCCGCGCGGCGCTGGAGAAGGTCGCGGGGGAGCGGCTCGTCGCGCCCTGGAACGAACTCGCCGAGACGCTGGCCAAGCTCACCGCCGAAGTCGGCGGTGAGAGCGGCTCGCTCCCGGTTTCGGCCGAGGCCACGGAACGCGCGGCGGCGATGGTCTCCCGGTTCGCCCTGAACTACGAACTCGAGGACTTCAGCCTCAGCCGGGCCGCCGATCTGATCGTGCAGCACGTCGGGCGCCTGCGCACGGCGACGGAACGCACGCTGGAGAGCAACCTCGACCAGGAGGTGCTCCGCGGCGCGCTGGGCGACCTCTTCCTCGAACTGCGTGCCCTGATCGGCTGCGCCTCGCCGATCCTGATCGATCTCGCCGAACGTGCCGCCGAAGCGGGCGGATTCGACCTCCGGATCACCGCGGACGCCTTCGACGTCACGCACACCACGGCCTTCGCCGTGCCACCACTGGAATTCCCCCCGACGAGCGAGGTCTGAGAACCCCATGTCACTCGACAGCACCCTCACCCCCGACGCGGTCCGGAGTTCCCGGCTCGCGGAACGCCTGCTGGTCCCGGCGGGGTTCGTCACCACGGCGGGCAACGCGTTCCAGATCACCGCCGCCGCGATCCTGGTCTTCCACGCCGAGCAGACCACGCTCGCCGTCGGCTGGCTGTTCATCGCGGTGTCGATCCCGCAGGTCGCGCTCGCGTTGCTGTTCGGCAAGCTGGTCGACAGGGTCGACAGGCGGATGCTGTGCGTCGCCGCGGACCTGGTCAGCGCGATGACCGCGTTCGCCCTGCCGGTCTGGCTGTGGATCGGCGGCCCGGCGAACCTGGGTTCCTACATCGCGAACTTCATGCTCGCCTGCACGGCGGCGTTGTTCATGCCCGCGAGCAACGGCCTGATCAAGGAACGGATCGCCGACGATCGGCTCGGGAAGTTCAACTCGCACTTCGAGATGGCGAGCAACGCCGGCATGCTGCTGGCGTCGTCGCTCGCCGGGTTCCTGGTGATCTGGTTCGGCGCCACACCGTTGTTCATCTTCAACTCGCTGACCTTCGTCCTCTCGGCCGTCCTCGTCTACGCGATCGGCCGCAAACCCGCCAAGGCGCCGGTGGTCACCGAAGCGGCGGTGGACCCGTCGGCACCGGTCGAGGCTCCCGTGCAGCAGCCGATCAAGCGGCTCGCGCTGTTGTACGCCAACGGGAACATCGGCCTGATGGTCGCCAACGTCATCCTCACGACGCTGATCCTGCAGACCTTCGACCAGGGCGCGTGGATGATCGGCGTGGTCGACGCGCTGGCCGGGGTCGGCTTCATCGTCGGCGCCGCCGCGTACGGCAAGGTCAGCAAGCGGTTCAAGGGCATCCATCTGGCCGTGCTCGGCACGCTCGGGAACCTGATCTGCCTCGCGATCCAGCCACTGCACTACATCGCGCTGATGGCGGCCATCCCGTTCGCCGGGTTCTGCTTCGCCCAAGGCCGGATCGCGGCCCGGACACTGCTGATGCGGGCGAGCCCGGAGGACCGGGTCGGCCGGATCTTCGGCGGCACGCAGGCTGTCGGTCTCGGCCTCGGTGTCGGGGCGACCGTCGGGCTGTCCGCGCTGGCGGACGCGACCACCGTCCCCTACGCGTTCTGGGGCCTGGCGATCCTGCAGGGCGTGATCGTGATCGGCACCTACTTCAGTCTGGCGAAACCGCTGTCGGCGCAGGAAAAGAAGCAGCCGACCGAGGTTCTCGAGGCGACCGCCGCCTGAGCGCGGCCTGATGCGGAGGAAGCGAACATCATGACGGACAAGCGGATCAAGGGTGGCGTCGCGACCTGGGCCTGCCTGCCCGGGTTCCCGCCCGCGGTGATCTTCCCCTTCACCCCGGGCGAGCGCTTCGGCGTGAGGAGCCTTTACGAGTTCCAGATGCTCATGTACCGGCCCCTCTACTGGCTGGGCCGTGACGGCGCGCCGGAGATCGACTGGGACCTCAGCATCGGCGAAGAGCCGGTGTGGGACGAGAGCGGCCGCACCTGCACGGTCCGGATCAAGCCGTGGAAGTGGTCCAACGGCGAGACGGTCTGCGCGGACAACGTCATCTTCTGGATGAACATGCTGAAGGTGAAGGGGCCGAGGTTCGGCGCCTACTCCGAGGGCTACTTCCCGGACAACCTGGTGTCGTTCGGGAAGGCCGCCGACGACAAGGTGAGCTTCACCTTCGACAAGGCGTACTCGACGAACTGGGTGCTGTTGAACCAGCTCACCATGATCACGCCGATGCCGAAGGCCTGGGACCGCACCGCGGACGGCCCGGCCGACGCGACACACGACATCGACCAGGCCGAAGCGGTCTACGAGTTCCTGATGGCGGAGAACGGTGACGTCGTCGAGGAGGACAACTCCCATCGGACCCGCTGGGCCGACAGTCCTGTGTGGAGTGTCGTCAACGGTCCGTGGCGGCTCAAGAGCTACACCGAGGAAGGTGTCGTCACCTTCGTCCCGAACGAGCACTACTCCGGGCCGAACCCGCCGCATCTCGACGAGTTGCGCCAGGTCTCGACGACGTCGGACGAGCAGCAGTACGAACTGCTGCAGTCGGGCGACGTCCAGGTCGGGTTCCTGCCGCCGGGAATGGGTGTCCAGCCGGACGGCGACCCGACGAAGGGCGGGCCGAACCCGCTGGGCGAGGGGTTCCAGCTGGAACCGCAGATCCTGTTCAACATCAACTTCATGGCGGTCAACTTCAGCAACCCGACCGTCGCCGGGAACCTGATCCGGCAGCCCTACGTCCGGCAAGCGCTCCAGAGCTGTTTCGACCAGGAGTACGGCGCGCGCGAGGTCTACCAGGGCTACGGCTGGAGCCAGACCGGGTCGATCCCGGTGCTGCCCAAGAGCGACCTGGTGTCGCCGAAGATCTCCGAGCGCGGCGGCTTCTGGCCGTTCGACCTGGAGAAGGCGCGGCAGTTGCTCGCCGACAACGGTTGGGACGTCAGCGCGTCCCCCGCGGTGTGCGTGCGGCCCGAGGAGGCAGGCGAAGGCATCCCGGCCGGCACCGAGTTGAGTTTCTCCCTGCGCTACTGGGAAGGGCGGCCTTCGCTGGCGCGGCTCATGGCGCAGTTCCGGGACGACGCGGCCAAGGCCGGGATCGAGATCCGCCTGGAAGAGGTGATGGGGTCGGTCCTGGTGGCGGAGGACGGTCCGGGTGAGAAGCGGATGTGGGAGCTGTCCTGCTGGGGCGGCGGCTGGGTCTACAACTACCCGACCGGCGAGAACCTCTTCCAGAGCGGGGCCGCCTGCAACTTCAGCAACTACCGCGACGCCAAGGCGGACGAGCTGATCGCGAAGACGGTCACCTCCGACTCCGTCGAAACGCTGTACGAATACCAGGAGTACATCGCCGAGCAGGCCCCGGTGATCTTCATGCCGACGTTCCCGCGGCGCTTGTTCGAGGTCGCGGGCAACCTGCGCGGGTTCTCGCCGATCAACCCGTACGGCCTGATCAACCCCGAGAACTGGTACTACGTCCAGGACGAGTCATGACGCGGCCGGTGGTGCTGGTCGGGTTCGTGGCCGCCGCGCTGGGGTCGTCCATCAAGGACTTCCAGCCGGACGGTTCGGTCATCTTCGTCGAGGAGCCCGACGTCATCCGCAAGCGCAACGCGCGGGAGACGGTGGCCGGTTCGGCGCTGGTGCGCGAACTGATCGAATGGGAGTTCCACCTCCCCGGCAAGGCGGACGAGTTCTACCACGTCCACCGCGACCTCGACCCGGCCGCGGTGGTGCCGCTGACCGAGTACGCGACCCCGTTCGCGGCCCGGCTGGCGGAACGGTACGGCCTGCCGGGCGCGGGGTTCGGGGCGGCGCAGATCCTGCGGGACAAGGGGGTGCTGCGGCTGGTCAGCCGGGCGGCGGGGATCGCGAACCCGGCGTCGGCGCGGGTCGAAAGCCCGGAGCAGGTCCGCGAGTTCATGGCGCGGCATCCGGGGAAGACCGTGCTGAAGCCCGCGAACCGGCAGGCGTCGGTGGGGACCCAGGTGCTCGCCGACGCGGCCGAGGCCGAGCAGGCGTGGGCGAACTGTGTGGTGCAGGACGAAGGGATCTTCGTCCCGGACCGCGCGATGGAACTGAAGATGCTGGCCGAGAGCTTTGTCGAGGGCGACGAGTACAGCGTCGAGATGCTGCTGCGGGACGGCGAACCGCTGTTCGCCAACGTCACCGGCAAGGAGCTGTTCCCCGGCCCCCGGCCCGTGGAACTCGCCCACATCGTCCCCGCCGACATCCCGGACGACCTGACCGCGTCGCTGAACGAGGAGACCCGGCGGCTCATCGCCGCCGCCGGGTTCCGCACCGGGATCGTCCACTGTGAATGGATCGTCTCGGACGGTGTCCCGTACCTGGTCGAATGCGCCGGCCGGTTCGCCGGCGACGGCATCATCGAGCTGATCCAGCGCGCCTATCCGGTGGAGCTGAATCGCGCCTACTTCTCGGTGATGAAGGACGAGCCGGTCGTGGACGTGCTGCCGCGCCGAGCCGAACGCGGTGCCGCTGTCCGGTTCCTCTCCATCGAGCCGGGTCTCATCGAGGACGTGCGCGGGGTCGAGAAGGCGTCGCAGGCCGAAGGCGTGTTCATGTGCGACGTCGGTGTTTCGGCAGGCGACCGGTTCGACGGGCTGCGCAGTTCGTGGGACCGCGTCGGCGATCTGATGGTGACCGCGGACAGCCCGGCGAAGGCGTTGCGCCTGGCCGAAGAGGCGGTCGCGCTGATCGAGATCGACGTGCGGCCGGACGGCGAAGAGAGGGAGAAAGCCGCACCATGAGCATCGAAGCCGTCCAGCCCGCACTCCCGGACGCCGGTCTCGACGTGATCGTCACCGGGCTCTCGTCCGACGCGCACACCTGGAACCTGGTGTACCTGGAGCTGTTGCTGGAGGAACTGGGCTGCCGGGTGACCAACCTCGGCGCCTGCGTCCCGGACGCGACGATCGTGCGCGAATGCGCGCTCCAGCGACCGGATCTGGTGGTGATCAGCAGCGTCAACGGGCACGGCCGCCGGGACGGGGTCCGCCTGATGGGTGCCTTCCGCGCCCATCAGGCGCTGGTCGCGACGCCGGTCGTGATCGGCGGGAAGCTCGACGTCGTGGGCGGCAGCAACGCCGCACGGCTGATGGCGGCGGGGTTCGACGCGGTGTTCGAAGACTCCGGCGGGCTGAGCCCGTTCCGGACGTTCATCCACACCTTGTCGGTCCGCACCGGTGTGCCGCTGGGTGCCGGATGAAGGTGCTCGCCCCGCGACGGGGGCTTTCGTTCGGCGAGGTGGTCGCGCGCCACCACGCCCGGGGAGAGCTGGTCGTCCAGCCTCGGATGGGTTTCGCGGATCCGGAGCGGATGGGCCGGGGGCTGCTGGCGACCCGCGAGGCCCGCGCCGCGACCGTCGGCACGATCACGATCGACAGCTACACCCGGGTCGGAGACCACGAAGCCGCGCGCGAGGCGCTGGCCGCGGGCGCCGATCTCAACGGCTACCCGCTTGTCGACCACGATCCCACGACGACGGCGGCCTTGCTCGGCGCGGTGCTGGACGGGGACTTCCCGGTGCAGATCCGGCACGGCTCGCCGGATCCCCGCCGGATCGTGCGGACTCTGCTGGACCACGGGCTCCACGCGACCGAAGGCGGGCCGGTCTCCTACTGCCTGCCCTACAGCCGGATGCCGCTCTCGGCCGCCGTCGACAACTGGCGGCGGTGCTGCGAGACCCTGGCGATGGCCAGGGGACCGGAGCTGGAACCGCATCTGGAGACCTTCGGCGGCTGCATGATGGGCCAGCTGTGCCCGCCGGCGCTCTTGGTCGCGTTGAGCGTGCTGGAGGGGATGTTCTTCTGGCGGCACGGCGTCCGGTGCCTGTCCTTCAGCTACGCGCAGCAGACCCACGCCGGGCAGGACGAGGAGGCGATCGCCGCGCTGCACGCCCTGATCAGGGAATACGTGCCGCACGCGCGGACGCATGTGGTGATCTACGGCTACATGGGCGTCTACCCGAGGACTCCCGGCGGCGCGCTGGCGCTGATCGCGGAGTCCGCGCGGCTGGCCGCCCGCACCGGCGCGAGCAGGCTCATCGTCAAGACCACCGCCGAAGCGCACCGGGTGCCGACCGTGGCGGAGAACGTGACCGCGCTCGAACACGCCGCTGACGCCGCCGCCGGGATCACCCGTATCGGCAGGCTCGGCGACACCGGGATCCACGCGCAGGCGAAAGCGTTGGTGGACAACGTCCTTTCGCTCGACAGCGATCTCGGCAGGGCGCTGGTCACCGCGTTCGCGCGGGGCCAGCTGGACGTCCCGTTCTGCCTGCATCCGGACAACGCCGGCCGCGCGCGCGGACGGCTGGACCCCAGCGGGCGCCTGGAATGGCAGCGGATCGGCGGGATGCCCTTGGGGGATCTCGTCGACCTGCCCGCGGACCGGCGGATGACGTCGGGCGATCTGCTGGACGCGCTCCGGTACGTCGAGCGGACGTTCGACGAGAAGTACGGGATGCCCGGAATCGAGACCGTGAAACTAGTACAGGGGAGCAGAACATGACTGGTACACCCGAGGTGGCACTGCCGCCGGGCACCCGCGAGCACCTGACGTCGCCGGTGACGCAGGCGGCGTTGCGCATCCAGAACAGCATCACCGCCGGAACCCGCGAATACCTCGGCATGAACGGGTTCGTGGAACTGCAGCCGCCGCTGATCGGGCCGGTCACCGACCCCGGATGCCGTGGCGCCAAACAGGTCGACGTCGACTACTACGGGCACAAGTACAAGATGATGACCAGCGTCATCCTGTACAAGCAGGCGTCACTGCTCGCGTTCGACAAGATCTTCTACGTCGCCCCGAACGTGCGGCTGGAGCCACTGGAGACCTCGACCACAGGGCGGCACCTGGTCGAGTTCACCCAGATCGACGTCGAGGTCGCGCGGGCGAGCCGCGAGGACGTCCTCGACCTGGCGCAGGGCCTGCTCCGGCACGTGGTGACGTACACGCTGCGAGAGTCCAAAGTGGACCTGGCCACGCTCGGCCGGGACCAGGCCGCGTTCACGGCGTTGCTGGACGAAGACTTCGAGCGGATGACGCATCGCGAGGCGGTGTCGCGGCTGCAGGGACTGCTGCACGGGCAGAGCGCCGACGCGGAGATCGACTGGCAGGGCGAGCGGATCATCTCCGGGCAGACGAACCGGCCGTTCTTCATCGTCGACTACCCCAAGGGGTCGCGCGGGTTCACCGATGGCGAGTCGAGCACCGAACCGGGGGTGCTGCGGAACTTCGATCTCGTCGCCGCGGAGGGGTTCGGCGAGCTCTGCAGCGGCGGTGAGCGCACGCACGAGTACCGGCGGCTCATCGAGCGGATGCGGGAGACGGGGGAGAACCCGGCGAAGTACGCCTGGTACCTCGACCTCGCGCGCGAAGGACTGCCGCCGAGCGCGGGCTTCGGGATGGGGCTGGAGCGGGTGACGCGCTACATCGCCGGGCTCGACGCGGTCTGGCAGGCCAACGCGTACCCGAAGCTGCCCGGGATCGCGACGCCGTGATCACCGCACGGCAGCTCCCGGAAGACGCGATCCGGGCCCGGGCGCGGGAAGGCAGCGCGGCGATCTTCCCCGACGTCGGGGGATACGGCCGGTCACTGTTCGGTGCTGACGTCGGCTCGGGTGGCGATGAACTCGACCGCGCGCGGATCGTGCCGCCGGTGTTCGTCCCGCGGCGCCTGGAGAAGATGTTCGACCTCGCACGCGAACCGGTCTACGGCGATGTCGGGCTCTCGACGGTCCTCGGCGGCTTCACCGCGCCGTCGCCGGTGTTCCTGTGCGCCTTTGGATCGACTCAGGTAGCGGGCAGCGGTCTCGGGATCGCCGCGAGCGAGCAGGCGGGCAGGCTCGGGATGCCGATGGTGATCGGCGAGAACGTCGTGCCCATGCACGGCTACGGCCGGATGGGCGAAAGCGCCGAAGACGGCCTGCTCGGCCGGATCCGCGCGTACGCCGGCGCGGTGCCGGACGGGCTGGGCGGCGTCGTGGTGCAGCAGAGCACCGAAGACGCCGACGCGGAGGTGTGGAACCTCGTCTACAGTGACCCGTCCGCGACGAAACTGCTGGAAACCGGGCGGCTGGCGTTCGAACTCAAGGTCGGGCAGGGTGCCAAACCGGGTCTCGGCGGGATGACCGTGCTCTCGCGCACGGCCGCCGGCGAGATCGCCGAACAGTACACAGTGGACGAAACCTTCGGCACGGACACTTCCATGGTGCTGCGCTCCAGCAGCCCCGGCACGTTCACCGGGGAGATCCTGCGCCAGCAGATCCACCTGATGCGCAACAACTACCCGCGGGCCAGGGCCTGGGTGAAACTGCACCCGGGCCGCGACGTCGGCGAGGCGGCGCAGGTCGCTTGGGCGGCGGGAGCGGACTCCGTCACCGTGGACGGCGCCGAGGGCGGCACCGGCTGGGCGCCGTCGGTATTCCTCGACCAGGTGGGGTTGCCGCTGGTGGAATGCCTGCGCCGGGTCGGCAAACACGACGCGTCGCTGCTGGTGTCGGGGCGGATCTGGGAAGGGGCCCGCGCGCTGAAGTGTCTGGCCATGGGCGCTTCCGCGGTCGGGCTCGGCCGGGCGGCGCTGCTGGCCGTCGACGAGGACGCGACCGAGGGACTCGTGCGGCTGGTGCGGTGCCTCGAACTCGAACTGCGGCTGCTCACCAGCGCGCTCGGGAAGTACGACCTCGCGGATCTCACCTCGGACGACCTCTGGTTCCCTGGTTCTTCGGCACGGACGGAGCAGCACGGATGATCAACTACGACGGGAAACGTTTCCGCAAGGTCAGCACCGACCCGAACGCGCCGGTCACCCTGTACCGGCAGCGGGACGACCTGGTGTGGGCCGAACTGACCGGTGGTGGGGTGCGGCTCGGTTCGCTGACCGGGAAGTGCGGCGAGGACGGCACGATCGACATGGCTTACACGATGGTGCTCGCCAGCGGCCAGGTGATCTCGGGGCACAGCACGAACACGCCGGAGTTCCTGCCGGACGGCCGGATCCGGCTGAACGAGGTGTGGGAGCGGTACGGGACTCCCGGCTCGCGCGGCACCTCGGCGATCGAGGAGGTCGCGGAGTAGGACCTCCCGAAGTACGTGAAGGCCCCCTTCATTGCGCTAGGCGCAGTGAAGGGGGCCTTCACGTACCTGTGCTTCGGCGCCGCACTCGCGAGTTCCGTCTCCAGACACGCGAGTCACGTCTCTGATCACGCGAGTCACGTCTGCGAGCCCGCGACGGCGGAGCGCGGTTTGTCCGTGAACGGGCCTTTTCTATCGCCCGAAAGGTAATTCACGGGACCGAAAAGGGCGGCCGAAGGGGCTGAACGGAGCACGCCGAAAGGAGTAACTCAGTTCGGGTTCTTTTCGAGGTATTCCGTCCAGACCTTCTTCGGCACGCACATTCGCCACGAGTCGACGATCAGCTCTCGTAACTCCTCGTAATCGATCGCGGACAGCCGGACGCGAACCCACTGATAGCGCATATCGGACGGAATCGGCATCATGAACTTGTCCGGCTCGCCCGCCACCAGTGCTTCGCGCTCTTCTTTGGGATAGCCGAATCCCAGCACGGTTTCGTCAGGCGAGAGCGAAAGGAACACGATTCGCCCCACGCGGAACTTGGCCCGGTCCCGGACCAGGGCCTCATAGGCGCGAGGCAGCTCCGACGCGATCCGTCTGACGTCATCCCCGGTTACCATTTTTCCACCATTCTCCGCTGTCTGTTCCCCAGTCACCCTTGGCGCCCATGGTGAAGGCGACGTAAAGGTATTCGTCGAGGACCTTCGCCAGTGACACGGGTCTGCCCACAAGGGCGGAGATCTCTTCCCCGCTGTCTCCCGCCTCCGCGATCACCGCGGCGGCCCACTCGCGGCCGAGCCGCAGATGCCTGCCGAAAGCGGCAGCGTCCCGGGCGCCGTGGAGGGTGGCCGCGATGGCCGCGTCCCACGGCATGATCGCGTTGGGACGCAACGCATACAGGGCTTTCGCCGCAGCGGTCGGGCCCAGCGTACGCCTCGTCCGTCCCGCTGAGACGACGACACTCGAGAGGTCCGCGTACGCCTTCGCGGCCGAGTCGATACCCGCATCCGTTAGGTGGACGAGGTCGACTGTGGGCAGTGCGGCACCCCAGGTCTCCCACCAGGCCCGGACCCCGTCGTCGAACGGGGCGGGCTCGCCGTCCCGGGGATACCGGATGCGGCATCCCCACGAGTTCAACCAGCGCAGAAGAATTGTGCGGTGTGCGGGCTGTGACAGGTCGATCGCGGACTGCGTTTCTTGGATGAGCCGGAGCCATGAGGTGTCGGCATTCGCGAAGCCGTTGAAGACTTCGGCGGTGCGCCGGAGTTCGGCGAGTGGGGGCAGGGGGCCAGACATGGGCGAACCCTATCCGGTGCCACCAAGGGGGTGAATTTCCGCGTCCAACTATTGGACTTTGTACATTGAGTCACCTATTTGTATCTGCTGCATGGTTCATTGGTCCTTTAGGGTTGTGGCCAGGAAGGCCACAAGGATGGCGGTCACGCAGTGCGATCGTGTTACCCCATCCAGGGGAGGAGAAGGCATGGGCAGACCCGAGCGACCGTTGGACGGCTCCACTGGTCCGATCGCCGCATTCGCTCATGATCTGCGCGTTTTGAGGAACCGGGCGGGAAACCCGAGCTACCGGGAACTCGCCAGGACGGCACTGTTCGCTCCTTCCGTATTGTCCAGCGCGGCCAGCGGCCACCGGCTGCCCACGCTCGCCGTGACCTTGGCGTTCGTCTCCGCGTGCGGGGGAGACCGGGCGGCGTGGGAACGGCGTTGGCGGAGTATCGCGGGGCAGACGGGGGCAGGTGTCGAGGCGCGGGAGGAGCGTGCACCCGCGCCGTCGCCGGCCGAGATCCCGGCGGATGGCGCGCACGCGCTGGCATCCGGCGTCATCCATCTCGCCCGTCCGGCCCAGTTGCCCATGGGGTCGAGGACTTTCGTCGGCAGGGAAGGGGATCTGGCCGACGCCGCCGAGATGATCGGGGCGACCGGTCCGGTCAAAGTGCCGTTGCTCGTCAGTGGTCCGATCGGGGTAGGTAAGACCGCCTTCGCCCTGCGGCTGGCCGAAGAGGTGGCGGCGGACTTCCCGGACGGGCAGCTCTACGCCGACCTGAGCAACAGCGGGACCGGTGGCCGCTCGGCCAACGGGATCGTGCGCGGCTTCCTGCGCGCGCTCGGCGTGCCGGCGCATCTCGTGCCCGACGACCCGATGCAGCGGATCGGGTTGTACCGATCCCTGCTGGCGGAACGCAGGTTGTTCGTGCTCCTGGCGGGCGTCAGCGACGAAGGGCAGGTGCGGCCGCTGCTGGGTCAGGCTCCGCACAGCCAGGTCGTGGTGACCAGCCGCGCGCGGCTGCTCGGGCTGGAGGACACGAACCGTGTCGAGCTGGATATGTTCTCCCGTAAAGAATCACTGGCATTGATCGGGCGGATCGCCGGGCCGGGCCGGGTGCGGGCGGAGCACGACGCGACCGATTCGATCGCCGAACTGTGCGGGGATCTGCCGCTGGCGGTCAACATCGTCGGCCGCAAGATCGCCGCGCGCCCGGAATGGGCGATCGCGTACACGGCGGGACAGCTCGCCGACCGCGAACGGCTCATGGACAGCCTCAGTGTGGGTGACGTCAACGTCCGGGACCGGTTCATCGCGGCGTACGAACATCTGTCGCCCGCCGAACGCGAGGCCATCCACCACTTCGGGCAGAGCGGGGCGGGCTGGACGACGTCGATCGGCGTCGCCGCGGCGATGGGCATCATGATCGAGACCGCCGACGAGCTCCTCGAGTCCGTCGTGGACGCCGGGCTTCTCCAGCGCGCCAACGTCGCGGGCCGCTACGCGGTCTCCCGGTTGGTCAGCGCGTTCGCCGCCGAGCGGCAACGGGAACCGAATCCGTTCGCCGCCGCCGTGCCGATGGTCGGCCGCAGGGCGCGGAAGAACGCGTTCGAATCGCTGCGGCACGAGGCCGTGCGCACGCTGCCGGGCGGCTCGTCCGAAGGTTGATTGTTCGAGCCGCGCGGCGCTTCCGGTCAACGGGCCGCGCGGCTTGAATGAATCGACGAATGCAGGCGAGCGAAATTCGGTGACACAATGCTGATTCTGTCGATGAAGGAGGGCCACGATGGCGGGATCGTGGCGATCGAGGACGGCAAGCTGCTGTTCGCGCTGGAGTCGGAAAAGGACAACTACCCGCGCTACGACCGGATCACCGGCGAGCTGATGGCGCGTGCGGCGGGCATGCTCGACAAGCAGCCCGACGTGGTCGCGCTCGGTGGCTGGGTCAAGGGTGAGTTCTCGGTGGAACCCCCGTCCCGCACCGGATACTTCGGTGTCGGCGAGGGCGCGATCTCCGACGAGGCGGGCAGGTTCTTCGGCAAGGACGTGCGCTACTTCTCCTCCACCCACGAGCGCTCGCACATCTACACCTCACTCGGGATGGCCCCCGCGGCCCCCGGCCAGGCGTACTACTCCCTGGTGTGGGAGGGGAACATCGGGGACTTCTACCGGATCGACGAGCGCGGCGAAGCCACCCATCTGCAGCACGTGCTGGCCGACCCCGGCGCGAAGTACGCCTATCTCTTCGCGCTGGCGGACCCGGGTTTCCCGCTCGGCAAGGGAAAGTTCCGGTTCAACGACGCCGGCAAGCAGATGGCGCTGACCGGGTTCGCCGAGTCGGGCCCGCTCACGCCGGACGAGCAGAAGACCATCGACTTCATCCTCGACCGTGACGGCATCATCCTCGGTCTGGGCAAAGAGGAGATGTCCTGGTCCCATCTGTACAACGCGGGCGTGTGGTCGCAGGAGTACCGCAACGCCGCGGCGAAGCACTCGCAGGCGATCTTCAACCGGTTCCACGACTACGCCGCGAAGAACATGACCGAGGGCCTGCCGCTGCTGATCTCCGGTGGCTGCGGGCTGAACTGCGACTGGAACCGGTTGTGGCGTGAGAGCGGTTTGTTCTCCTCGGTGTTCGTGCCGCCGTGTCCCAACGACAGCGGTTCCGCGCTGGGCACGGCCATCGACGCGCAGTGGTTCTACACCGGACAGGCGACCATTGATTGGGACGTCTACGCGGGGGAGAACTTCGTCGAGGACGTGATCCCGGATCCGGTCAAGTACGAGACGCGGCCGCTCGTGGCGAGCGAGGTCGCGAAGTACATCAAGGACGGCAACATCATCGGCTGGGCACGGGGCCGGTACGAGATGGGCCCGCGGGCGCTGGGCAACCGGTCCATCCTCGCCGCGCCGTTCACCGTGGACACCACCGTGCGGCTCAACAAGATCAAGCGCCGTGAGGAATACCGCCCGATCGCTCCGATCGCGCTCGAATCCGACGCGCCCAAGTGGTTCGTCGGTTCGGTGCACGACCCGTACATGCTGTACTTCAACCACGTCACTTCCGATGAGCTGAAGGCCATCACGCACGTCGACGGGACAGCGCGCACCCAGACGGTGACGAGGGAACGCAACGCCGGCATCACCGACCTGCTCGAAGCTTTCCGCGAGCAGACCGGGTTCAGCGTGCTGTGCAACACCTCGCTGAACAACAACGGGCGCGGTTTCCTCAACCGCACCAGTGATCTCATCGAGTACGGGGAGACGTACGGCCTCGACGGCTACGTCATCAACGACACGTTCGTGACCCCGCGCGTCTCCTGATTCCTTGCCCGACGGGGGCGAGACCCGGATGCCACGCTCCCAGTCGTGGCATCCGGGGACCCCGTGCTGCCCAAGCGCCCAAGCGCAATTTCGCCCGGAGGGGGAAGATCATGCGAATCGTGCTCGCGGGCGGCGGTGTCATCGCGCTGCTGACCGCGGTGGAGTGCGTGTCGGCCGGGCACGAAGTGGTGATCGCCGACCAGGCGGACATTCCGTTTCCCGGCGCCACGTCGTTCGATCGCCATCGCGTGCTGCGCGCGTTGCATCCCGGTGACCTCGCCACCACGGCGGCCGCGGTCGGCGCGCATCACGCGTGGACCGAACTCGAGCACCTTTTGCGCACGACGTTCTACGAACAGGTCGGCGCGCTCACCGCGATCGCGGCGGGTGAGGCGACGGCCGCACGGGACCTGCTGATCGCGGCCGGGTCCAAGGCCGAAGTGTTCGGAGCGGACGAGCTGGCCGCCGAGTTCCCGCACGCCGGGTTCACGCCCGGGACGGGTGCGATCTTCGAATCGCATGCCGGAGTACTGCTCGCCGACCGGGTGCTGGCTGCGTGCGCGGGCTGGCTTCGCTGGAACGCGAACGCGGAACTCCACCCGCACCGCAAGGTCGTCGGGGTCGACACGGACCGGGCAGAGGTCCGGCTGGCCGACGGCGGGCTCCTGCGGGGCGACGCGGTCCTGCTGGCGGCGGGACCGTGGTCCCGGGATCTGCTGGCCCCCGAGCTGGCCCGGGAACTCGTGCTGCACCGGCAGACGATGCTCTACTGCGACGTCCCGCCCGCCGACGCAGCAGCATGGGCGGCGACACCGGCGATCACCTCGCTCGGCTCCACCGGCGGAGCGTGGCTCGTCCCGCCGGTCGCCGGGACGCCGTTGAAGCTCAGTGCCGCGAGCGCCTGCCGGGTCGTCGACGAGATCGGCGGCGCCGCCGCGCCCTCGTGGTGGCGTGAGCACCTGATCGACACGTTCACCGCGCTGATCCCGGGCTTCCGCCGGGACTGGCTGATCGACACCCGGGACTGCCACTACCTGGCCCGGCGCTCCACCCTCGGCCCGATGCTCGCCGTCCTCGGCGACCGGGTCCTGTCCTACGCGGCGTGCGGCGGCTCGTCCTTCAAGTTCGCCCCGCTGATCGCCCGGTCCCTGGCCGCCCGCCTGACCGGCGCGAACCCGGCCCCGACCGGACTCGAACCGCTCGACCGGCCGCACGTGCGCGCGGCCGGCGTCCACCCAACCCGTCTTGCCCTGCGAGGTGTGTCGTGAAACTGCTCGCGCTGGAAGCCAGCCAGAACTCCTACTACTACCTGCCCCGGTACCAGCAGATCGAGGACTTCGGCGGGGTGCTGTACGTGCTCAACGGGATCGGGACCGAGGATCTCTGGCCGTCCGAGCGCTACCGGATCGCCGGCAGCAACCACCTCGACGACCTGATCGAGCATGCGAAGGCCTGGCACGCGGAGGAGTCCTTCGACGGCGTGCTCACCTTCTCCGAGTCCGGCGTGGTCCTGGTCGCCGCGGTGGCCGAGGCCCTCGGCCTGCCCGGCATCGGGGTGGACGCGGCGCGGACGAGCCGGAACAAGCTGATCATGCGGCAGGCACACGAAAAGGGTGGCGCCGCTCATCCGGACTTCCGGTTCGTCGAGGACCTCGACGCGGCGCTGCGGGCGGCGGACGATTTCGGCTACCCGGTGATCCTGAAGCCGACACTCGGCGCCGCCAGCAACTTCGTCTTCCGCGTCGACGACGAGGAGAAGATGCGGGAGCGCTACGCGCAGGCACGCGAAGGCATCGACAAGATGACCTGGTACAACATGGAGGCCGAAGGGCTGGACCTCGGCCCGCACGGCTTGCTCGTCGAGTCCTTTCTGGACGGTCACGAACATCTCATCGAGGCGCTCGCCTGGGACGACGAAGTCTACCTGGGTTCCATTGTGGACAGGGTCACGTCGGAAGGTGAGACCTTCGACGACGACGTGCACCACGCCCCGACGTCGCTGACCCCGGAGCAGGTGGCGGAGGTGCACGCCGTGGTGACCGCCGGGGTGCGGGCGCAGGGGCTCACCCGCGGCGCGCTGCACGCCGAGGTCCGGTTCCACCAGGGCGAACCGTTCCTGCTGGAGATCGCCGTCCGCCCCGGTGGCGGGGGACTCGACCACATGGCGCGGCTTTCGGCCGGATACGACCCGATCCGGGGACTCATGGACGTCTCCCGCGGCGTGCGGCCGGACGTCCGCCACTTCACCCCGACCGGGCTGCACACGGCCGCGATGTGCCTGATCTGCCCCGGCGGGGTGGTCGCCTCGATCGAGGTCCCGCCGGCGGTGAACGAGTCGGAGTCCCTGTACTACCTCAAGATCTTCGCGAAGCCGGGTGACCTGATCAAGCGACCACCGCTCGGCAACAACATCTTCGGCGGCATCGGCGCGCTCGGCGCGTCCTTCGACGAAGCGATGCGCAACGCGAACGACCTGGCCGGGAAGATCGAGGTCAAGCTGAGCGAAACCCAGAAGTAGCACCGGATTCCGTTCGACGAAGCCGGCCCCTTACCCAGGGGCCGGTGGAGGAAGACGCCCAAAACCGCGTGGAGGAAGTGTGTCAAGGACAGCCACCGAACGGCACTACCTGATGGTCAGACCGACGTATTTCGACGTCGAGTACTCGATCAACCCCTGGATGGACCCGAAGAAGCCCACGTACACCGAGCTGGCCATCGCCCAGTGGGAGTGGCTGCACGACCTGTACGTCGACCTGGGGCATCGTGTCGAACTGCTCGACCCGCTGCCCGGCCTGCCCGACATGGTGTTCGCGGCCAACGGCGCCACCGTGGTCGAGGGGCAGGTCCTGGTCGCGCGATTCCACCACATGCAGCGTGCGGGCGAGTCCGAGGCGTACCTGGAGTGGTTCCGGGCCAACGGATATCGCTACGTGCGGCAGGCGCAGTGGGTCAACGAGGGGGAGGGCGACTACCTCGTCGCCGGGAAGAAGATCCTCGCCGGGACCGGGTTCCGCACGAATCCCGAGGCGCACAACGAATCCCGCGAGTTCTTCGGCCGTCCGGTGATCGGGCTGACGCTGATCGACCCGCGGTACTACCACCTCGACACGGCGCTCACCGTCCTCGACGACGAAACGGTCATGTACTACCCGGGGGCGTTCTCCGAGGACAGCCGTCTGGCGTTGAAGGAGATGTACCCCGACGCGATCCTGGCTTCCGAACGCGACGCTTCCGTCTTCGGCCTCAACGCCGTTTCCGACGGCAAACATGTCGTGCTCCCGCAAGCGGCCACCGAACTGACCGCGCAGTTGCGTGAGCATGGCTTCGAGCCGATCGGCGCCGACCTGTCGGAACTGCTCAAGGCGGGTGGCAGCGTCAAATGCTGCACGCTGGAACTGCGTGCCGGGTGAGGAGAACTCGATGGATTCAGCGGTAGGGGACCGGACCGGGCGCACCACGCTGCGCCGGATCCTCGTCGGTACGGCGCTGATCGCGGTACCGGTGGTGGTCATCGCCGTGGTGCTCGGTCTGGGCTCGGCCTACGAACCGGTCGCGGGCCCGTCGGCCAAGACGGCGGCCGGCGGACCCGACACCTACGCGCGCCTGCTGGTCGCGCTACCGGTGATCCTGGGCGCCTGTTATCTGGCCGGTGTGCTGGCCAGGCGGCTCGGCCAGCCCGCGGTCATCGGCGAGATCGTCGCGGGCATCCTGCTGGGGCCGTCGTTGTTCGGGATCGTCTGGCCCGACGCGTTCGGCTGGCTGTTCCCGGGCGGGGTGGTCTCGGCGATCAACATCCTGTCGCAGCTGGGCCTGATCTTCTTCATGTACCTGGTCGGTTCGGAGATCGACGTCGACGCGGTGCGGCGACGCGGATTCACCGCGGTGACGGTCAGCCAGGTCAGCATCGCGCTGCCGATGGTCTCCGGCATCGTGCTCGCGCTCGGCATGTACCCGCTCTTCGGCGGTGACGTCGGTTTCCTCGCGTTCGGCCTGTTCATCGCGGTCTCCATGAGCGTGACGGCCTTCCCCGTGCTGGCACGGATCCTGACCGACCGCGGCATCTCGAAGACCCCGCTGGGCGCGCTCGCGCTCACCTGTGCCGCCGTCGACGACGTCGCCGCGTGGTGCCTGCTGGCCGTCGTGGTCGCCGTCAGCCAGGGCGGTTCCCCGGCCGAGGTCTTCCTGACCGTCGGGCTCACCCTGCTCTTCGTCGTGGTGATGGTCTACGTCGTCCGGCCGCTGCTGGGCAAGCTGCTCGCCAGGGCGCCGGAGCCCGCGGTCCTCGCGATCCTGCTCGGCGGGATCATGCTGTCGGCCCTGGCCACCAACGAGATCGGCATCCACGCGCTGTTCGGCGCCTTCCTCTTCGGCGTGATCGCGCCGAGGCGGGATCCGGTCGTCGCCCGCGCCGCCGGGAAGCTCGGCAGTGTGACCCTGACGCTGCTGCTGCCGCTCTTCTTCGCCTACACCGGACTGCACACCGAGTTCAGCCTGCTCGGGTCCGGCTCGCTGTGGCTGTGGACCCTGCTGATCACGGCGGTGGCGGTGTTCGGGAAATGGGTCGGCAGCACCACGGCGGCCCGGCTGACCGGGGTCGGCTGGCGTGAGTCGCTGTCGCTCGGGGCGCTGATGAACTGCCGGGGGCTGACCGAACTGGTGGTACTCAACGTCGGCCTCCAGATGAAGGTGATCAGCCCGACGGTGTTCGCGATGCTCGTGATCATGACGCTGGTCTCGACGATCGCCACCGCCCCGGCGCTCAGCCTGATCGCCAGGTTCGGGAAGAAGTCCGAAAAGGACTTGGACAAGACCGCCGGTCCAGCGGCGGCGGAAAGTAGATAGGACACCATGACCAGCAAGGAAGAAACCCTAGTCGGCACCTTCGCCGAGGTCGTGCTCACCGATGAGGTCAGGGACGTCATCGGAAGCGAGTTGCGGTCCTTCCCGGACCCCGTCGGCGACATCGACCGTTCGCTGGCGATGCTCCGGGTCGCCTTCGCGAAGCTGCCCATCGACCAGCTGCAGACGATCCTGGACTTCGGCAGGCACGTCGACACCCCCGGTGTCGCCCTCGTGCGCAACCTGCCGGTGGACCCGGAACTCCCGGAGACGCCGGTCGACGGGGAACCCAGCGCGGACAAGAAGACGTTCGTCGCCGAGACCGTCCTTTTGGGACTGAGTCAGCTCCTCGGCGAACCCGTCGGGTTCACCACCGAGAAGAGCGGGCGGCTCGTGCACGACGTCGTCCCGGTGTCGGCGGGGGCGCGAAGCCAGACCAATCAGAGCTCACACGTGTTCCTGAACTTCCACAACGACATCGTGCACGACGAGGTGGGCCGGTACGACGTGTCCAATCCGGACTTCCTGGTGCTGAACTGTGTCCGCCAGGACGGGAACAAGGAGGCCGTCACCTACTACGCCGACGGCAGGGACATTTCGGCCGCCCTGGACCCGGAGGTGCTTGACATCCTTCGCCGTCCGCTGTTCCGCCTCAACGCGCCCGGCAGCTACGTGCGCGATGTGGCCAAGGGGGCCGACGTGCTGTCCGACCTCGTACCGGTGATCTCGGGGCCGGCGGACTCGCCGGAGGTGGCTGTTTCGGCCAACGGGGTGGTGGGGGAGACCGTCGAGGCGGAACAGGCGCTGGAGGAACTGCAGCGAGTCTGCCGCGAGGTCGCGCACCAGGTCAAACTGGAGCCGGGGACGGCGCTGCTGATCAACAACCGCAAGGGCCTGCACGCGCGGTCGCAGTTCTTCGCCCGGCACAACGGGCGCGACCGGTGGCTGCAGCGCACCTACATCCGGCGCAGCCTGTGGACGATCCGGTACCGGGGGACGGCCGAGGACCGGCGGGTGCACTGAACTGCGGTGCGTGGCTACGACGGTTGTTGAAGGGTAAGGCAAACGTTCGGGCTGGTGAAGGGGACTTTCGCCGCATCGCACGCGGGGAGGTTCCCTTCGCGCCACGTTCGCAAGGGTTCCGGTGTCCTGAGTCGCGCTGCGGAATGTCCTGAAGGGCCCCTTTAAGACGTTGAACGTCTTAAAGGGGCCCTTCAGGACATGACGTCGAGTCACCGAACCCCAGGTGCTCCCGATGTGGCATTGGGGACATCCAGCTTGGATCCACCGGTGTTGATGTGGTGTTTGGGGTGTGTCTGGGTACGCAAATGCCCTCTGGCTTGGGATGATTGTTCTTGCGACGGAACAAAAACCAGCT
>NZ_JBHRWK010000053.1:0-54081 GCF_042647925.1 Amycolatopsis speibonae | reverse complement strand
CTCTTCACCACCACCCAGCCCCAGACAGTGTGATGGGGCAGGGCCTCCGGCCCCGCCCCACCAACACCAACGAACCCCAATCCGAAAACGCAACAGCCTCCACATGCGGGGAAAGTCCCCTTCACCCATCCCCAGCAGTTGTCCACAACCCCGCCCACCTGTGGACAACTCCGCCGACCAGCACTTTTCCCCCGCCACCCACGGTAGACTGGACCAGGGGCCGCCCCCGGGACGGGTGGGGGGCGCGCTCTGGAAGGGACCGAAGGAGCGGCGGAGCAAAGGAGGGTGTCGGGAGGGGCAGAGATCCTTGTGGTATCGCTCCCTGCGGACCATTTCGGCGGGAGCGCGATAAGCTACGCGCGTGATCGAAGTCCGGCCCGGTGGTCGCCGTCGTATCGACCGCGTGCTCGGCCCTGGGTATCTCAGCGACCTCGGCGAGCTGACCCTTTCCGTGCTGCGCGAGCGCCGTGACGAGGCCGCGCAGGAAGAGACCGACCTGTCGTACCTGCGGCGTTTGCTGCACGCGCGGATAGACATCGTGCGAGCCGAGCAGGAGCGCCGCAGTTCTGGCGGTGAGAGCAGCGTCGTCGAGCGGCTGGCCGCGATCCTGGCGGACAACGCGATCGGCCCGGCCACGGGTTCGGGCAGGCATCAGCGGCTGGAGCCGTCCCGCGCGGGCGAGCACCGGCGGTTCGCCGAAGCACTCATCGGCGACACGGACCTTTCCGACGTCAGCACGCTCTCGGACGAGAAACTGATCAACGCCCTCGACAGGTACGCCGACGAAGAGGTCTCGGTCTCGTCGTACCGCCGTGAGGTGCAGGGCGTGATGGACACGATCAACGCCGAGATCGCGACCCGCTACCGCAAGGGCACGGCGTCCGTCGACGACCTGCTCGACACCGAACGCGGCGGGGCCGAGTGACGAATCCCGTCCTGGTCGAGGTCGTCCGCTCCGGTTTCGTGGAGAGCACGCACCGCGGCGCGCTCGTGATCACCGCCCCGGACGGGTCGGTGCGGTTCTCCGTCGGCGACATCGAGCGCCCGGTCTACCCGCGCTCGTCCAACAAACCGCTCCAAGCGGCCGGGATGCTGCGCGCCGGCCTCACGATCGGCGACGAGGACCTCGCGCTGGGCTGCGGATCGCACAACGGCGAGCCCGGCCACGTCGAGGGCGCCTTGTCGATGCTTTCCCGCGCGGGGCTGACCGAGGACGCGCTGGCCTGCCCGCCCGCCTTCCCGCTGCACGAGCCGAGCATGCTGGCCATGGCCGCGGCGGGGAAACGCCGCGCCGCCATGAACTGCTCCGGCAAGCACGCCGCGATGCTCACGACCTGCGTCCAGGTCGGCTGGCCGACAGAGGACTACGCGGCCGCGACCCACCCGCTGCAGAAGGTCATCCAGGCCACCGTCTCCGACCTCACCGGCGAGCCGATCGAGACGGTCGGCGTCGACGGCTGTGGCGCCCCGCTGTTCGCGTTCTCCCTCACCGGCCTCGCCCGTTCCTTCGGCAGGCTGGTCACCGCGACGGACGGGCCGGAGCGTCGCGTCGCGGACGCCGTCCGCGCGCATCCGTGGCGGGTCGCGGGCACCGGCCGCGAGGACACCGTGCTGATGGAAAGCGTCGACGGCCTGCTCTCGAAGGTCGGCGCCGAGGGAGTGCACGCGTTCGCGCTCCCGGACGGCACCGCGCTGGCGCTGAAGATCGACGACGGCGCCGCGCGGGCACGGGTTCCGCTGCTGCTCGCGACCCTGCACCACCTCGGCATCGACCCGGGCGGCCTCGCTCGCGACGCGGTCCTGGGCGGCGGGGAGCCGGTCGGCGAGCTGAGGGTCGCCGCCGGTCTCTTCGGCTAGTTCGCGCGTTCCCGCGCGGCCAGGTCTCCCCAGAAGTCCCGCAGGTCGGCGAACAGTTCTGCCAGCTCGTCGACGTTGCCGGTGCGGAGCGCGTCGAGGATGTCGTGCACTTCTTCGGCGGTCGTGTCGGCCTGCAGGATCGAGTCGGCGAAGAGCTGCACGAGACCGCCGTAGTCGAGCTCGACCGCGGAGCCGGGGTGGAAGCTATCGAGCCAGCGTCGCGTTTCGAGCAGCACCCGGCCGGGCCCCGAATCACCGAAGGTCGCTTCGAGCAGGTCCCCGACCTCGCGGGCGCGATGCCGCGCGTCGGCGATGGACACCCGCCACGACACCTCGCGCTCGGGGTCGTCGCGGCCCTTGCCCAGTTTGACCCGGCGCATCCCGGGATCGAACAGCACGAACCACGGAAGCGGAACGGTCCACGTCGTCGAAAGCGTGTGCGAAGCGGAGGCGGACAGATCGCCGAGGGCGGACTTCGCCCGCGAGCGGATCATGTCGAACGAGGCGCTGCCCGCGTCGAGCACCGCGTTCTTCAACGCCGGATGCGCGTCGCCGAGGAAGGTCACCAAGGCCGCGGCCGAGCGCGCGCGGATCTCCATCGGGCAGATCAAGGGCCCCGGGCCGGCGTCGCCGTGCTCACCCTCCGGCACGTCTTCGGGGTCCAGGACGAGGACGTCGGTGACGAGGCTGGGCGCGGCCCTGCCGTCCGCGAGTTCGGCGGGCAACAGCCGTCCGACGTGCTGTGACTTGAGCCACAGTGCCTGCTCGCGCACGCCTGCGGCCGAACGATCGAGCCGGGCCGCTTCGACGGCCTCGAGCAGGCGTTCGTCCGGTGGGTCTCCCAGCGCGAGCAGGGGCTCATAGACGCGGAGATAAGCCGCGAACGGACGGGGCACAGGAGCATCGTGGCACGCCGACCTGCGACTATCGCCACCGACCGGCCGGTAACCGGCGTTCGGTGAACACTGTCGCCACCGGCACACCGTGCCACGTCGCATCCAACCCCCCGGACACGGTACGGTGTCAGCAGGAAATAATTGTCGAGACGATGCGGGGCCGCCGATTCCCCCGGCCGCCCCGCCCCTGTGCGAGGGGGTCGAGCCATGGGGCGCGGCCGGGCTAAGGCCAAGCAGACGAAGGTGGCGCGCGAGCTCAAGTACAGCTCGCACGAAACCGACTTCGATGCTTTGCAGCGCGAGCTGTCCAGTAGTTCCTCGGATTACGGGCACGAGGACGACAAGCGGGACGACGACGACCCGTACGACGGGTACGACGAATACCGCCGCTGAGCAGGCGTGACACGCGAGGGTGGGACGGGTTGAACCCCGTTGTCCACCCTCGCGTGTCGCGTGCTGCCCAAAATACGAGGAGGGTTCCGTGTCGGACGTAACGCGGGTAGGTGTCATCGGAGCCGGGCTCATGGGCTCGGGTATCGCCGAGGTGCACGCACGTGCCGGTCTGGACGTGATCATCACCGAGGTGAGCCAGCCTGCGCTGGACTCCGGGCGAGCGCGGATCGAGAAGTCGCTGCAACGCGGCGTCAAGAACGGGAAGCTCTCGCAGGAAGACGCCGACGCGGCGCTCGGACGGCTTCGCTTCACCACCGAGATCGGCGAGTTCGCCGACCGCGACCTCGTCATCGAGGCCATCCTGGAACAGGAGCAGGCCAAGGTCGAGGTGTTCCGGTCGCTGGACAAGATCGTCGAGCGTGAGGACGCGGTGTTCGCGTCCAACACCTCGTCCATCCCGATCATGAAGCTCGGGATGGCCACCAACCGCCCGCAGCAGGTGGTCGGCATCCACTTCTTCAACCCGGTCCCGGTGCTGCCGCTCGTCGAGCTGGTGCCGTCGCTGCTGACCAGCGACGAAACCGCCCGCCGTGCGGAGGAGCACGCGACGACGGCGTTGCACAAGACGGTGATCCGTTCGCAGGACCGTGCCGGGTTCATCGTGAACTCGCTGCTCGTGCCGTACCTGCTTTCGGCGATCCGGATGATCGAGTCGGGCTTCGCTTCGGCCGAGGACATCGACCGCGGCATGGAGCTGGGCACCGCGCACCCGATGGGGCCGCTGCGGCTTTCGGACCTGATCGGCCTGGACACCATCAAGGCGATCGCGGACTCGATGTACGCCGAGTTCAAGGAACCGCTGTACTCCTCGCCGCCGCTGCTGCTGCGCATGGTCGACGCCGGCCTGCTCGGCAAGAAGACCGGCCGCGGGTTCTACAGCTACTCCTGACCCGACTCTTCCCCCGCGTTTCGTCCTCTGGATGCGGTCCTTGCGCGCGCAAGGACCGCATCCAGAGGACGAAACGCGGGGTGGTCACCTGGTTGCGATGGGTCTGAGCGCCGCGACCACCTTGCGGAGACCACTGCGCTCCAGGGCGTCGAGGACGTCGGAAGTGCTGGTCGAGGGAGCGCGGCGTGAGGCCACGATTTGCCGCACCGCGTCCACGACCATGCGCTCGCTGAGGTCGATCCGGTCGAGGACGAAGTCGTCGGCGCATTGGGCCTCGATGTTCCAGTGACCGAGAATCCGCTCCGGGAAATCCCGCAGGTTCTCGGTCACGATTACCCGCGCCCGCGCCTTGATTGCGGCGGCGAGAACATGCCGGTCGTCCGGGTCTGGCAAGTCGAGCACGGCCACGAGCGGTTCATAGCCCGTGACCAGGCAATCTCGGACCGAAGCGTTCATCAGAGTCCGCGTTCTGTCGAGCTTGCCGGGGTCGAGGTCGGGCCGGTTCCGCTTGAGGTTCCGGAAGACCTCGTCGAGGATTTCCTCCGACCACTTGGCCTGGATGAACCCGCTCTGCCCGATCCGGATGAGAAGATCCCGCAGAACGTTGGGATACAGCACGTTGGCGTCGAAAGGACCACGAAGGCCACTTGCTAGGTCAGCCCCATCTCCTGATTCATGACGGAAAGCTCGTCCGCGGCTTCACGGCGCCGTTGGTCGTCTTCACGCAGGTAGTCGTGAAGGGAACTGGCCTTCACACGACGATGTTTACCGACTGTGCGGTACTCGATCCGCCCCGCTTCGAGCAATCCGATGAGGAAGGGCCGGGACACGTTGAGCAAGTCCGCCGCCTGCTGAGTGGTCAGCTCGGCGTGCGACGGGACGATGGACACGCTCTCGCCCGCCGCCACCAAGGCCAGCACCCGCGCCATCAGATCGACGACTCCACGGGGAACGATCAAGGACTCTTCGTGCTCGTCGACGACGACTCGCACCGTGTCCCGCTCATGACGTCTGGCCAGATAGGCCTTGACGTGCGGAAGTGCTTCGAGGGCAACATCGATGTCGCGACGTCCCGGGACGATCTGGTCGATGGTCAGCGCAGTCATCGCTGCTCCCCGTGTTCGGCGTGATCCCAGTATCGGCTCTCATCGAATTATTCGCAACAAACGCAATAAACGCAACTCGATGGTGCGTTCAGCTTGCGTGACGGCACACCTAGACTTGGGCTCGTGGGACAGGGACAGCTGCGCGCAGGTCTGGTCGGTGCCGGTCCGTGGGCGAAGACGGTGCACGCGCCAGGGCTCGCCGATCACCCGGGGACCACGTTGTCCGCGGTCTGGACCAGGCGTCCCGAAGCCGCCGCGGAGCTGGCCGAGGCGCACGGCGCCGAGGCCGCCGGCAGCTTCGACGAACTGCTCGACCAGGTGGACGCGGTCGCGTTCGCCGTGCCGCCCGCCGTTCAGGCGGAGCTGGCGGTCAAGGCCGCCGAAGCGGGCAAGCATCTCATCCTGGAGAAGCCGATCGCCGCGGATCTCGACGGCGCACGGCGGCTCGTGGACGCGGTCGACGCCGCGGGCGTGGCCGCTCTCGTGGTCCTGACCTTGCGTTTCTCGCCGATGACCCGCGAGTGGCTCGACGGCATCAAGGAGTCGGGCGGCTGGCGCGGCGGCGGTGCGCGCTGGCTTTCGGGCGCGCTGCTCGGCGGGCAGTACCAGTCTTCGGCGTGGCGGCACGACTCCGGCGCGCTCGCCGACATCGGCCCGCATGCCTTCGATCTGCTGGACGCGGCGCTCGGTGAGATCACCGAGGTGCTCGCCGCCCACCGGACCGATGACGATCTGTGGCAGTTCCTGTTCGCCCACGCGGGTGGCGCGACCAGTACGGCGACCCTGTCGCTGCGGCTGCCGATCCAGCCGACGGTCGTCGAAGTGTCCGTTTACGGGGATCACGGCTATCGCACTTTGGGGCGGAAACCGGGTTCGGCCGGTGAGTCCTACACCGCGCTCCTGGACGATTTCGCCGCGATGGCCGCCAGCGGAACGACGTCCCACCCGTGTGACGTGCGCCGGGGACTGCACCTGCAGAAGCTGCTCGAACGTGCGCGCGAGCTCGCCGGACACGCCAAGTAGTACACAGGTCACCCACAAGGCTTTTCCTTGTGCGATAACGCCTTCTTCCGGTTGCTTCGCGGTCATCCACAGGTTTGTCCACAGGTTCCTTTGTGGACGGTCTCAAGCATGGGAAACCCTTTTTCGCTACCGGAAAAGATCACCTCTTAGTGCGCTCGGTCCGCCATGCCGAGTCGATCTTGTGATGCGAAGGTGATCTTGGGCGCTCCGGAAAGGAAGGGTCATGGGAGAGCTGCTCCGCGCTTTCGGCGCGATGATCCCGTTGACGATCACCGCGATTCCCTACGCTTTGCTCGGCTGGCCGCTGCTCGCGGCGCATCGACGACGAAGACAAGCCGATCGCTTCACCGCGTCGGCGACAGCCGCCGTGGACATGACACTCGCCTTGGCCTGTTTCCTGGTGTTGTGCCTGGTCACGATGCCGGTGACCGGTGCACAGGGCAGCAGCCTGAATCTCGAACCGGGCACCGACCTGCGCCTAGCGTTGAGCGACGGCGCCAATCTCTGGCAGGTACTGGGCAACGTCCTCATGTTGAGCCCGCTCGGCGCCCTGCTCCCGTTGCGGTCGCGCCGGCTGCGGTCGCTGGGCCGGATCGCGCTGGCCGCGCTGGCCGTCTCGGTGCTGGTGGAAGGTACGCAATATCTGATCCAAGCGGGCCGGGTGACCTCCACCGACGACATCCTGCTGAACACCCTGGGCGCGGTGGCGGGCGCCGCGCTGAGCAAACGGCTGTGGCGCCGCCTGGACGTCCGGCCGCCGGTGAAGATCCCGGTGCAGGTCCGGCGGGTGTGCGACGCCCCCGTGCGGATGCGGGTCCCCCGGTCGGTGTGGGACGAGCGGTATTCGAGCATCGCGCATCCGCGGCGCAGGTAAATCGCTTGACCGTCGTGCGAGAGTGAGCGCGAAAGCCCTGCCTACAGAGAATGAGGGATGCCTCATGCCTGACGCCTTCAGCGGCGTCGGCACGAGCTAGCCGGCGCCCATGCCAGCTCCACCACGCACGCGGGGTTCTCCCGTGCGTCTCTTTCTCTCGCCCGAAAGGCTTTCCACCAGTGCGTTCCGAGACCATTCGTGCTCTCCAGTCCTACATCCGCACCACCGCGGCGAAGTTCCGCGAAACCGAGCGGATCGGGCCGTTCCTGGCGACTTACACGACCGGGAACGACCACACGTTCCTCAACTACGCGATCCCGGACAACGGCGGAACACCCACCGCGCAGGACGTCGCGAAGCTGACCGAGGCGTTCCGCGCCCGCGGGCTCACGCCGCGGCTGGAGTTCCTGTCCGAGGCCGTTCCCGGTGCCGAGGCAGTGCTCGCCGAAGGTGGCTACATCTTGGAACGGCGTATTCCGTTGATGGTCTGCCCGCCGGGGCAGGTCGTCGAGCAGCCGGTTCCCACCGGGACGGTCCTGAAAACACCCGTCACTCCCGCCGGACTCCGGCTGATGATCCGGGCGCAGAACGTGGCGTTCGGCGAACCCGACCCTGGTGAGCACGTCGAGCCGTCTCCCGCCCAGCTGAGCGGCGAGACCATTTCGGTGATGGCGATCGCCGAAAGCGGCGAGGTCGTCGGCGGCGGGGTCGCGACCGCGATCCTCGACGGCGCGAGCGAGATCGCGGGGATCGGGGTCCTCGAGGAGTTCCGGGGCCGCGGGATCGCCGCGGCGATGACGGAGTACCTCACGCGGGAAGCTCACGCCCGCGGCGGCGAATCGGTGTTCTTGACGCCGGGCGCCGGGCAGGCGGAGCGCGTCTACGGCCGGGTCGGCTTCAAGACCGTGGCCGAGTGCGTGCACCTGTCAATCGTCTGAATAACCGCCGCGACGTGACTTCTTGACGTCGCCGCGGCGCTTCTTCGAGGCCAGGCGGCGTTCCTTCGAACCTCGTGAAGGTTTGGTGGGACGCCGCTTGGCGGCCGGGGGCGCCGACGCGTCCAGCAGCAACATCACCAGGCGGGCCCGCGCGGCTTCGCGGTTCATCAGCTGGGAGCGGTGTTCGGACGCGGCGATCGTGACGACGCCTTCGACCAGCCGCGACGAAAGCCTTTCCAGCATCCGGGCCCGGAGGTGTTCCGGGACGGACGCCGAACCGGCCACGTCGAAGGACAGTTCGACCCGCGAGTCCGTGGTGTTCACGCCCTGCCCACCCGGACCCGACGACCGGGAGAACCGTTCGCTCAATTCGGCACCCGGGATCACGAACCGGGAGCCGATCACCACGTCATCAGCCACGGAACCAGTGTGACACCCGGGCCCAAGCCGTTATCGAGCCGAAGGCGAACGTCTCATGTCCGCCTTCGGCCGGACGGCTGTGATGTACGGCTAGAAGCGCGGGTGGTCACCGGAGAGCACGGCGCGCGGGCCGTCCGGGTTCTCCGCGGGCTGCACGTCGCCGAGGATCCACGCCGGTACGTGCCTCGCGGTCAGCATCGCCAGTGCCCTGTCGACGTCGTCGTGGCCGACGATCGCGACCATGCCGACGCCCATGTTGAACGTCTTCTCCAGTTCGGCGCGCTCGACCTTGCCGCGGTGCCCGATCAGCGCGAACACCGGCGCCGGGGTCCAGGTGCCGCGTTCGAGCTTCGCGACCAGACCGCGCGGCATGACACGGGCGAGGTTCTGTTCCAGCCCACCGCCGGTGACGTGCGCGAACGTGCGGACGTCGGCCTCGGCCACCAGCGCGAGGCAGTCCTTCGCGTAGATCCTGGTCGGCTCCAGCATCTCCTCGCCCAGCGAACGGCCGAACTCCTCGACGTGCCCGTCGAGCGGCATGCGCGCGATGTCGAGCAGCACGTGCCGGGCGAGCGAGTAACCGTTGGAGTGCAGGCCGGACGAACCGAGCGCGAGGACGACGTCGCCGGGGCGGACCCGCTCCGGGCCGAGCACCTTCGACGCCTCGACGACGCCGATGCCGGTGCCCGAGAGGTCGTAGTCGTGCTCGCCCATCAGGCCGGGGTGCTCCGCGGTCTCGCCGCCGAGCAGCGCGCAGCCCGCCTGGACACAGCCTTCGGCGATGCCGCCGACCAGTGCCGCGATCTTCTCCGGCACGACCTTGCCGACGGCGATGTAGTCCTGCATGAACAGCGGCTCGGCACCGGTGACGACCAGGTCGTCGACGACCATCGCGACCAGGTCGATGCCGACGGTGTCGTGCTTGTCGAGCGCCTGGGCGACGGCGATCTTGGTGCCGACCCCGTCTGTCGACGAGGCCAGCACCGGCTCTTTCCACTTGTCCAGCTTCAGGGAGAACAGTCCGGCGAAACCGCCGACCCCGCCCATCACCTCGGGCCTGGTGGCCCTCTCGGCGTGCGGTTTGAGCAGCTCAACGGCTTTGTCACCGGCGTCGATGCTGACCCCGGCGGCGGCGTACGTGGCGCTCGTGGACTCGCTCACGGAAGCGGACTCCAACTCTGGAAGAAAGGACTAGGGACGCCGGATGGCGTCTTCAGCACCGTACCCGGCAGGGCTGACGGGCTTCGCCGCGCCATTGACCGAGTCCAGGCTCTCCAGCAGGTGCTTCCCGATCAGTGCGTCCTCAGGGAGCGCGATCGGGTACTCGCCGGAGAAGCAAGCGGTGCACAGGCGCGACTTCGGCTGCTCCGAGGCCGCGACCAGGCCGTCCAGGGAGATGTAGCCCAAGGTGTCCGCGCCGATGGAGCGGCGGATGCCGTCGAGGTCGACGCCGTTGGCCACCAGTTCGGCGCGGGAGGCGAAGTCGATCCCGTAGAAACACGGCCAGCGGACGGGCGGCGAGGCGATCCGGACGTGCACCTCCAGCGCGCCCGCCTCCCGCAGCATGCGGACCAGCGCGCGCTGGGTGTTGCCGCGGACGATGGAGTCGTCGACCACGACGAGCCGCTTGCCGCGGATGACGTCGCGCAGCGGGTTCAGCTTCAGCCGGATGCCCAGCTGGCGGATGGTCTGCGACGGCTGGATGAAGGTGCGGCCGACGTAGGCGTTCTTCACCAGGCCGGTGCCGTAGGGGATGCCGGAACCCTGCGCGTAACCGATGGCGGCCGGGGTGCCGGATTCGGGCACCGGCATGACCAGGTCGGCGTCGGCCGGGTGTTCGACGGCGAGTTTGCGGCCGATCTCGACGCGGGTGGCGTGCACGCTGCGGCCGGCGATCGAGGTGTCGGGGCGCGCGAGGTACACGTACTCGAAGACACAGCCCTTGGGCTCGGGGTTCGCGAACCGCGAGGAGCGGAGGCCCTCGGCGTTGATCGCGATGAGCTCACCGGGCTCGACCTCGCGGACGAACGACGCGCCGCAGATGTCCAGCGCGGCCGTCTCGCTCGCGACCACCCAGCCGCGTTCGAGCCTGCCGAGCACCAGCGGGTGCACCCCGTGCGGGTCACGCGCGGCGTAGAGGGTGGACTCGTCGGCGAAGACCAGGCAGAACGCGCCCTTGAGGGTGGGCAGCAGTTCCAGCGCGGCGGCCTCGATGCCCTTGTCGGCGGCGTTGGCCGCGAGCAGCCCGCACACCAGGTCGGAGTCGCTGGAGGAACCTGTCAGTCCCGCGTGCGGCTTGAGGCCGGCTTCGACAGTGCGATCGCGCAGCTCGGCGGTGTTGACGAGGTTGCCGTTGTGCGCGAAGGACAGGCCGCTGCCGGTGGCGGTGGTGCGGAAGATCGGCTGGGCGTTCTCCCAGACTGTCGCGCCGGTGGTCGAGTAGCGGCAGTGCCCGACGGCGATATGTCCCTGCAGCGACTGCAGGACCTGCTCGTCGAACACCTGGCTGACCAGACCGAGATCCTTGAAGACGACGATCTGCGAACCGTCGGAGACCGAGATGCCGGCCGCTTCCTGTCCACGGTGCTGAAGTGCGTAGAGCCCGTAGTAGGTCAGCTTCGCGACCTCTTCTCCGGGCGCCCAGACGCCGAAGACACCGCATTCCTCGCGGGGTTCCGGATCGGGCTGGTCGGTCACGGGCTGTCCGGCGAGGGACGGGTCGGAAACCACCGAGGTGCTCCCAGGGAGAAGAAAGAGGGCAGGCCGCCACCAGTGTAAACGGTGGGCCGGAGATCAACGCGCCACTCGAAGTGGCACTGGACACGCTTCGTTCAATGACCGTGAGTGACGGGCGGGTGTCAAGACCCGCCACTCACGACCCCCGACCAGCCGACCGCTCCCCCTCGACAGAGGCGGTCGACTGTGCATTGGGGTGCCGGACCAGAACTCTCGGCAACGAAACCGAGGCAGAACTTCCCGGGGACGCGCCCCCGGGGAAAAACAGATCAGCTGGCGGCGAGCCACCTGGACGTGCCGCCACGGCCGGGGACCCAGCAGCCCTTGGACGCGGTTTCCGGGAGGACCAGCGAGCCGGGGATCCGCTCGTCCGGGAGCGCGAGCAGTGCCGTGAGCACTGTCGCCGCGTCGCCGGCGAACCGCCACAGCCAGACCTCGGGCTCGAGGATGTCTTCCTCGGTACCGGGCATCCGGGTCGCGATCACGTCGTCCTCGGCGTTGAGCCGGACCACGTCGACCACGTTGTCGTGGACTCGCACGCCGACCACGGCCATGACCTCGCCGTTCGCGTCGCACGGGTGCACGAACTGGTACCCCCGGTGGATCAGCTCCCGCAGGCCGCTTTCGATATCGGTGATTTCCGCGGTGATGGTGTCACCCGAGAACGTCATCGAATTCGCCATCCTTGGCACCCGCGAGGAACGCGGCCATCTCGGCCTGGGTGTAGATCAGCGCCGGTCCTGTCGGGAAGCGCGAATTGCGCATCGCGATCTCACCGGACGCGAGCGGTGCCACCTCGACGCAGTTGCCGATCGCGTTGCTGTAGCTCGCTTTGCGCCAGTGCGCACCGGTAAGACGATCGGCCGGGATGCCGTTGTCGAACTGTTCAGCCATGGTCCCCACCTTCCCCGACAGAAAACTTCGGGCGATGCATCTGCATGTGCATTTGCCTGTGATCCCAAAGTTAGCACGTGTGACTGCAGCGGTAAATGCACGTGCAGAAGTTTCTGCATAATTCGCGTGCAGTGACGACTTAAGTCATCTGTAGTACCACCAAAGCATGATGATCACAGCCACCATCGGGTGAACAACTACTGCTCGTGGCCACATTTTCGGGTCCACGCAAGAAAACCCCGGAAGTCACCGGTACGGCGGGAACCCCACAACGGTGAGTGGCTCAGACTTCGGCGCGGCGCTTCATCAGCATCTGGCGGCTGCGGTCCGGCGTCTCCGCGTCGACCGCGAGCATGTCCAGCGCCCGGCTGTACCGCTCGATCTCGTCGCGCTTGTCGATGTAGTGCGCGCCGGTCAGGTACTCGGTGTAGGCGATGTTCGGCAATTCCTCTTCCGCGAACCTGAGCAGCGAGAACGCGCTGTCGGCGGAGTAGCCGCTCCGGTCGAACGGGAGGATCTGGACCGAGATGTTCGGCTGCTGGATCATCTCCAGCAGGTAGTCGATCTGGCCCTTCAGCACCTCGCGGTCGCCGATCGGCCGGTGGAGCACCGACTCGTCGAGCACCAGCCACAACCGCGGCGCGTCCGGCCGGGACAGCATCTTCTGCCGCCGCATCCGCAGCGCGACCCGGCGGTCGATCTGCTCGTTGACCATGTCCTTGCGGCCGTGGCTCATGATCGCCCGCGCGTAGTCCTCGGTCTGCAGCAGGCCCGTGACGTACAGCGGCTCCCAGACCTGGATCCGGGCCGCGGCCTCTTCGAGCCCGACGAGGTCGTTGAACCAGCTCGGCATCAGGTCGCCGTAGCGGCGCCACCAACCCGGCTCGTTCGACTCCTTGACCATGTCGAGGAACTGTTGCCGCTCACCGGGATCGGTCATCCCGTACATGGTCAGCAGATCGGCGACGTCGCGTTCCTTGAAACCGACGCGGCCGAGTTCGAGGCGGCTGATCTTCGACTCGGAACCCCCGGATGCTGTAGCCGGCCTCCTGGCGCGTGATCCCCGCGTCCTCACGCATCCGCCGGAGCTGAGAGCCGAGGATCATCCGCCGCGCGGTGGGACCCAGGGACTGCTCACCGCCGGATGGGGTGACCGCGTTCATCGACCGGGGACCTTTCGTACGTCAACACTCGCCAGGGGAACTAGCCGATTACTGAAAGTACACGTTTGGGCCTCGACACGACAGGGATGGCTCGGTTTACCCGCCGCGTACGTGGTTCTACTCTACGTAGAGCCCGAGACTTCCGACACAGTTTTGTGAGGTTCAAGATGCCCGACGCCCCGACGCGGACGGAACGAGTGCCAGTGGGTGTCGACCCGACCCGGGCCAGCATCGCCCGGGTGTACGACGCCTTCCTGCTCGGCAAGGACAACTACGAGATCGACCGGGAGGTGCTGCGCAAGGTCCAGCAGGCCGCCCCGGAGGCTCAGGACCTGGCGACCGAAAACCGCGGTTTCCTGATCCGCGCCTGCCGGTTCCTCGCCAGCCAGACGGGCATCACCCAGTTCCTCGACCTCGGATCCGGCCTGCCGACGGCCGAGAACACGCACCAGGTCGTGCAGCGGATCAACCCCGAGATCAAGGTCGTCTACGTCGACAACGACCCGGTCGTGCTCGCCCACGGGCGCGCGCTGCTCGAGGAGAACGAGAACACGCACTTCGTCTCGGACGACATCTTCGAGCCGGAGCGGATCCTGGAGAACCCGGACATCGTCCGGCACATCGACTTCACGCAGCCGATCGCGTTGCTGCAGCTCGGGACCCTGCACCACTACAACGGGCCGCACGAAGCGCCCCGCAAGATCATGAAGAAGTACATCGACGCGCTGCCCTCGGGTTCGTACGTGGCGATCTCGCACTTCTCCGACCCGCAGGACGAGTTGTCCGAGGTCGCCCGCAAGATGGAGGACTTCTTCATCCACAGCCCGATGGGCTCGGGCACCTTCCGCACCAAGGCCGAGATCGAGGGGCTGTTCCACGACCTCGAGATGGTCGAGCCCGGCGTCAAGCTGTGCGCCGACTGGTGGCCGGACGGCCCGCGGATCAAGGAGCTGAACACCGCTCAGCGGACCATCTCGGGTGGCATCGGCCGTAAGGCTTAAGACCGCCCTGGGCGTGCAATGAAAGGTCCTTTCCTTGCAAATTTTGCAAGGAAAGGACCTTTCATTGCACGCCGGAGCACCCTCAGAGGCGGACCAACGGCAGCCAATGGGCCAGGTCGGCCCTGCTCCCGGAGGCGGTGACCCGCCCCGACTCGACGGCGTCGGCCCAGCCGAGCAGCCCGGTCGCCAGTTCCAGCCACGTGCGCGGATCCGTCTCGACGACGTTCGGCGGCGTCCCGCGCGTATGGCGCAATCCTTCGACACACTGCACAGCCGCGAACGGCGGCACCCGCACTTCGACACTCTTCCCCGGGGCGTCCGACGCCAGCGTCCGCAGGCTCAGCCGGACCGCCGCGGCCAGCTCGGGCCTGGCCGGATCCGGTCCGGATCCGCTCAACCAGGGGGAAATCGCCGTGATCGCGGCACGTAACTCAGCGGGGTCGACCGAACGCGAAGAGGCCATGGGAGAACAGTAGAGTGAGCGCGAACAAACCTTCAGGCACCCGGAACGTGGGGATGACGATGGCGCAGCGGGACGAGGCGGATCGGCTGGCGTCGAGCCCGGCGGGCAAGCGGAAACAGGGCAAGCCGAAGATCACCGAAGAGATGCGCGCCAACGCCAAGGCCAACCCGGACAGCTGGCTTTATGTCATCGACGAGGCCTTCGACCCCGACGGCCCGGTGCCGTCCTGGGCGGTCGTCGGCGCGTACCCGGTGAACGGCGCGGGCGAGATCGTCGAGGACTTCCACCCCAACGACCGCTACCGCCCCTCGCCCAAGGCGCTCGGTTTGCCGGAGCCGCGCAACGAGCTCGAGCAGTTGCTGCAGCTGGTGCGCACGAACCATCGCCCGGCCGCCGACCTGCCGCGGGTCTTCCTCGACTCGACGCTGTTCGTCTACGCCCTTTCCCCGGTCCAGCGCACGGTGATCGGCTTCCACAACGTCGACGGCCAGGTGCTGGTGCCGGCGTACACGGCGAAGACGCTGGTCCCGAGCGAATGGCCGCACGCCCGCGCGGTGCTGGGCCGGGACATGGTCCCGCTGCTCGCCGGGCACCCTGTGACGCTCAATCCCCACGATCGGCTCACCGCGATCATCCCCTCGGAGCACCTCGACAAAGCCCTTTCGGACGAGCGTCGTTAGAGCTCGATTAACCCACTCGGCCCAATTTATTCAGGCCAAAAGCAACTCTTTCGGGTGATGTTCGAGTCGCTGATTCTCTTTTCCCGAGGGATCGTGGCGACGTGATGAGTCGCAGAGTGTGTTCGAAAGGCTGGGGGGCCGTCCTCGCGGCGGGGGTCTTGCTGCTCGCGCAGACCCCCGCCGTCGCACGGGAAAGCGGGCCCAGATACGACGGGGCCGAGGAGCACTACGCCGGTTCGCAGATCGCGCTGAACGAAGGCGTCGGCGTGTCGGTGGGGCCGCTGTACGGCGGCGAAGCGCAGACGCTCGGCCACGACGTCAGCGGTCATCAGGGCGACGTCGACTGGCCCGCCGCGGCCAGGGCCGGCGCGAAGTTCGTCTACGTCAAGGCGACCGAGGGCACCGGTTTCGTCAATCCCCGGTTTCCCCAGCAGTACAACGGTTCCTACGACGTCGGCATGATCCGCGGCGCGTACCACTTCGCCCGCCCCGACATCTCGGACGGCGCCGCGCAGGCGCACTACTTCGTCGACCACGGCGGCGGCTGGTCCCAGGACGGCAAGACGCTGCCGGGCGCGCTCGACGTCGAGTACAACCCGTACGGCGAAACCTGTTACGGCAAGACGCCCGCGCAGATGGTCGCGTGGATGGGGTCGTTCGCCGAGACCTATCTGTGGCGGACCGGGCGGCATCCGGCGATCTACACGTCGACGAGCTGGTGGAAGCGCTGCACCGGCAACAGCAACGCGTTCTGGCAGAACCCGCTGTGGATCGCGCGCTACAACACGGAGATCGGGGAGCTGCCCGCCAGCTGGAAGACCCAGACCATCTGGCAGTTCTCGAACAAGGGCAGCCTGCCCGGCGACCAGAACTGGTTCAACGGCACGCAGGATCGCGTGCGCGCGTTGTCGATCGGCTGACGCCTCGCCCGAGTGGGCGTTACAAGATCACACAACATCGTCCAGATGGAAATGAAAATCACCCACGCGTAGTACCAATTTCACGGAAGTTAGTGACAAACCCGGCACTCGTCGTCAACAATCGTGCCCGGACGGCTACCACCTGCAAGTTAGCCGTCCTCAGCGAGGGTTATCCGTGAAGGGATTGTCGTATGCGCACTTCCCGAAGAATCGCCATCGCCGCCGGCTCCGCGCTGCTCCTGCTCAGCAGCACGGTCCAGGCGTCGGCCGCCCCGTCCCCGGAGATCATGTCGATCGAACAGGATCTCCAGCAGAACAACCACACGATCGGATCGCAGATCCAGCGCGTGGAAGGCGAAACCTCCACCCCGGAGTCCAAGGAGAAGGCGGCCCGGCCGCAGCCTGAGGCCGGGGTGCTCGCGACCGTCGCGGGCATGGACGTCGCCAGCTACCAGGGCAACGTCGACTGGGCGAACTGGTGGGGACAGGGCAAGCGCTTCGTGTGGACGAAGGCCACCGAAGGCACGAGCTACAAGAACCCGTACTTCGCCCAGCAGTACAACGGCTCCTACGGCCAGGGCTTCATCCGCGGCGCGTACCACTTCGCCCTGCCCAACGTCTCCGGCGGCGCGGCGCAGGCGGACTTCTTCATCAACAACGGTGGAGGCTGGTCCAAGGACGGCAAGACCCTGCCGGGCGCGCTGGACATGGAGTACAACCCGTACGGCGCCACCTGCTACGGCCTGAGCCAGTCGGCCATGGGGGCCTGGATCCGGGCGTTCCACGACCGCTACCAGGCACGCACCGGCCGCTGGCCCGTCATCTACACCTCGACGAACTGGTGGAGCACCTGCGTCGGCACGTCGCAGAACTTCGGTGGAACGGTCCCGCTGTGGATCGCGCGCTACGCGTCCTCCGCGGGTGCGCTTCCGCACGGCTGGAGCTTCTACACCGTGTGGCAGTACACCTCGAGCCCGCTCGACCAGAACACCTTCAACGGCGCTTACGACCGCTTGCAGGCGCTGGCCAACGGCTGAGCTGCGCATTTCGTGAAGAAGCGGCTCCCGGCCTCGGCCGGGAGCCGCTTTCGCGTGCCGCTTTCAACGCACGGTACCTTCCGAGCAGAATGCCCCTGAAACCCCTGGCACGGGCGGATCCGGAACCAGCGCTGACCGCCGGTCGTCTGATCAGAAGCCTCAGGCCCCAGTACGGAAGGCGAGACCGATGACCTACCCACCCCAGCCAGGCCAGCCCTACGGCCAGGACCCTCAGGGACAGCAGCCCGGCGGACAACCGCAGCAGGGTGGCTGGGACCAGACCCAGCAGTACGGTCAGCCTCAGCAGTACGGACAGCAGCAGGGCTGGGATCAGACCCAGCAGTACCAGCAGCAGCCGCAGCAGGGCTGGGACCAGACCCAGCAATACCCGCAGCAGCCCCAGCAGGGCTGGGATCCGAACGCGCAGCAGCAGGGCTGGGACCCGAACAACCCGGGCTACCCGCAGGGTTACGGCGGCCCGCCCGCGCCGCCGCAGAAGAGCAAGACCGGGCTGATCATCGGGATCGTGATCGGCCTTGTCGTGCTGATCGCCTTCGGTGTCACCGGTTTCCTCGCGCCGGGCTTCCTGCTCAGCAAGGACGAGGGCAACAACACGGCCGCGCCGCCGCCCGCGTCTTCGTCCGAGAAGGCGCCGACCTCCGCGCCGAAGAGCAGCCCGAAGTCGAGCGCGCCCAAGAGCAGCCCGAAGAGCACCGAAAGCGGTGGCACCGGGTCCGAAGGCAACCCGAAGGGCGTCCAGAACCTCAAGGACTTCATGGCGAAGGTGAGCGCCGGCGACAAGGCGGGCGCGCTGTCGCTGGTCTGCGCGGACATGAAGGCGACCATGGGCGACTCGATCGACATCATGGCCCCGGCTCCGTCACAGCTGGAGGTCACCTCGACCGCCGGCATCGGCGACGGGTTCATCACCGGCGACATCGAGGGCACGGTCAAGGGCAAGAAGGTGAGCGGGTCGGGGATCTCCTCGGACGACAACCCGGACAAGTCCTTCTGCGTCCGTAACTTCTTCGTATTCTGAGCGAATGAAGCGGTTGCTCCGCTCCCCGTTGCTCTGGACCTTCTTCGTCTCGCTCCTGCTGCTGCTCGCCGTGGGCGGCTGGTTGCTGGCCGATCCGGCGACCAGCCGCAGCGAAGCGTTGAAGACCGGCGGCATCGCCGGGGGTGCCATCGTCGCGCTCTACGCGTTGTGGCTCAACGACAGGCGCCGCCGCGTCGAGGAGCGGCGGCAGGAGGTCGAGCGGCAGCGGCAGGAACTCGAGCTGCGGCGGGCCGACCAGGACCGGGACCGGATCTCGGACGAACGGTTCGCGAAGGCCGTCGAGCTGCTCGGGCACGACGCCGACCAGGTGCGGGTGGGGGCCCTGCACGCGCTGGCCGGGCTGGCCAGGGGGCGGGCGATCTACACGCAGACCGTGCTGGACATCCTGTGCTCGTACCTGCGGCGGCCGTTCGAGCATCCGCGGTACGACGAAACCGCGAAACCGGCCCGGGGCGACTCGTCGGTGAAGGCGACCCCGGAGCAGGACCAGGAACTCCAGGTGCGGCAGACCGCGCAACGGCTCATCGGGGACCTGCTCCCCGCGGCCGACTCCGAGGACACGCGTGCGTACGACCTCGACCTGACCGGGGCGGTGCTCGAATACTTCGACCTATCGGAGCGGAAGGTGGGCAAGCTGCTGCTCCGGTACGCCGGTCTGTACAGCAGCACCAACCTGTCCGGCTGCGTGTTCCGCGGACCGGTGTACCTGACCGGCGCGGGAACGGAGCAGAAGAAGCGGATCGGCTTCTTCCGGTGCGACGAAGCCAGGTTCGAGCAGCGCGCCTGGTTCAGCGGGGTGCGGTTCTCCGAGGACGCCGAGTTCCGCGGCACGGTGTTCGCGGGCGAGACCTCCTTCAAGGACAGCGTCTTCGCGAAGAACGCCGTGTTCGCCGGCGCGAAGTTCGGGAAGACGCTGGATCTGCATCGCGCGCGGTTCGAGAGCTTCGCGGATCTGGGTTTCGGTGAGCCGCCCGGCACGGTGTCGCTGTACAACACGATGGTCGAACCGTCGAGGGATCACGAACTCCCGGCGGGCTGGTCCGCCGAGACCCTGCCCGACGGGCGGGCCCGGCTCGTGATGAAGGACCGATGAGACGACTGCTCAGGTCGCCGCTGCTGTGGACGTTGCTGTCCTCGGTCGCGGTGCTGGTCGGGGTCACCGCCTGGCTGCTCACCGATCGCGCGACGAGCCGCGGCGACGCGCTCAAGACCGGCGCTCTGGCGGGCGGGGCGATCGCCGCGCTCTACGGGCTCTGGCTCAACGACCGGCGGCGGCGCACCGAGGAGGACCGGCACGAGATCGAGCGCAGCCGGATCTCCGACGAACGTTTCGCCAAGTCGATCGAACTGCTGGGCAATGACGCCGACCAGGTCCGGGTCGGGGCGATGCATTCGCTCGCGGGGCTGGCGAGGACGCGGCCGGAGTACCGGCAGACGGTGCTGGACGTGTTGTGCGCCTACCTGCGGCGGCCGTTCGCGCATCCGAACTTCCCTAGTGACATCGACTGGGACACGGAAAACCGGGCCGAGGCGGAACGCGAGCGGCTGGTCCGCCGCGCGGCGGAACGACTGATCCGCGACATCCTGCCGCACGCCGGGACCACCGGGCCGACGTTCTCACTCAACCTCAGTGACGCCCGGCTCGACAAGCTGGGGCTGCTCGGCAGACGGGTCGGCTGGTTCGGCGCGGATCGCTGCGAGGTGTCGAGCTACCTGGACCTCACCGACGCCCAGCTCTCCGGGAAGTTCCTGCTGGAGGATGTGACGATCCACGGCGAGTTCGTGCTCACGAGGGCGAGGTTCGAGCGGAAGGTGTCGCTGGATCACACGGTCGTCGAGACCGCTGTCGACTTCAGCACGGCTACCTTCGCGGAGCCGCCGTCGCTGTCGGGCGCGAAGTTCCCGCCGGGTTCGGCGTTGCCGCTCGTGAGTGGTAAAGACGGTTAGAACCGTCCTTACCACTCACGAGAGCCTTTAGTCGAACAGGGCGGGGAGCGTGCGCTCCCAGGTCTCGCGAAGCTCGTCCAGGGTGAACTCGGTGATGTCCTGAAGTTCGAGCGAGCCCGACTCCGGGTCCACCACACCGGTCTTGCGCCACGGCAGGCCGCGCGCGGTGAGCATCTCGGTGAACCGCAGTTCCTCGGTGCGCGGCACGGCGACCAGTACCCGGCCCGCGGACTCGGAGAACAGCTGCACGAACGGGTCCTGCGCGTCGTCGAGGAAGACGCGGGCGCCGCACTGTCCGATGAGGACGGTTTCGACGAGCGTCTGGATCAGGCCGCCGTCGGAGACGTCGTGCGCGGCGGAGATCATGCCGTCACGCGAACCGGCGATGAGGACGTCGGCGAGCAGCTTCTCGCGCGCCAGATCCACGCGAGGCGGGCGGCCGCCGAGGTGGCCGTGCAGCTCGCGCGCCCAGGCGGAACCGTCCAGCTCGTCGTGGGTCTCGCCCAGCAGCAGCAGGGTTTCCCCGGCCTCGGCGCCGATCCCGGTCGGGATGCGGCGGGTGACGTCGTCGATCACGCCGAGCACGCCGACCACCGGCGTCGGCAGGATCGCCACGTCGCCCGTCTGGTTGAAGAAGCTGACGTTGCCGCCGGTCACCGGGATGCCGAGTTCGACACAGCCGTCGGCCAGACCGTGCACGGCCTGCTCGAACTGCCACATCACACCCGGGTCGGTCGGCGCGCCGAAGTTCAGGCAGTCCGACACCGCGACCGGCTTCGCGCCACTGGTGGCGACGTTGCGGTACGCCTCGGCCAGCGCGAGCTTCGCGCCCTCGTACGGGTCGAGGAAGACGAACTTGCTGTTGCAGTCGGTCGAGACGGCGACACCGCGGCCGGTCGACTCGTCGATCCGGATGACGCCGGAGTCCGACGGCTGCGCGGACACGGTGTTGCCGCGCACGTAGCGGTCGTACTGGGAGGTCACCCATTCCTTCGACGCCTGGTTCGGCGACGAGATCAGCTTGAGCACGTCGGCGCGCAGTTCGTCCGAAGTGGACGGACGCGGCAGCTTCGCCGAGGTGTCGGCCTGTAGAGCGTCCTGTGTGGACGGACGCTGGATCGGGCGGTCGTACACCGGGCCCTGGTGCGCCACGGTGTGCGCCGGGACGTCGACGACGATCTCGTCGTCCCAGGTGATGACCAGGTGCTCGCCGTCGGTGACCTCGCCGATGTCGGTGGCGATGACGTCCCACTTCTCGCAGACCTTCATGAACGCCTCGACGTTCTCCGGCGAGACGACCGCGCACATCCGTTCCTGCGACTCGCTGGAGAGCACCTCCGCCGGGGTCATCCCGGTGGCGCGCAAGGGAACCCGGTCGAGGTAGATGTGCATGCCGCCGTCACCGGCGGCCGCGAGCTCCGACGTCGCGCAGGAGAGCCCGGCGCCGCCGAGGTCCTGGATGCCGACGACGAGCTTCTGCGCGAACAGTTCGAGACAGCACTCGATGAGCACCTTCTCGGTGAAGGGGTCGCCGACCTGGACGCTGGGAAGCTTCTTCCGGCCACCCGAGGATTCGTCGCCGGAGAACGTGTCGCTCGCGAGCACGGACACGCCGCCGATGCCGTCGAGGCCGGTGCGCGCGCCGAACAGGATGATCTTGTTGCCCTTGCCGGAGGCGAAGGCCAGGTGCAGGTCTTCGACGCGCATCGCGCCGACGCACAGGGCGTTGACCAGCGGGTTACCGGAGTAGCTCGGGTCGAACACGAGCTCGCCGCCGATGTTCGGCAGACCGAGGCAGTTGCCGTAGCCGCCGACGCCGGCGACCACACCGGGCAGCACGCGGCGGGTGTCGGCCGCGTCGGCCGGGCCGAAGCGCAGCGCGTCCGCGACCGCGAGCGGGCGCGCGCCCATCGCCATGATGTCGCGCACGATGCCGCCGACGCCGGTCGCGGCGCCCTGGTACGGCTCGACGTAGGACGGGTGGTTGTGGCTCTCGACCTTGAAGGTGACCGCCCAGCCCTCGCCGATGTCGACGACGCCGGCGTTCTCGCCGATACCGGCGAGCATCTTCTCCTGCATCTCGGGAGTGGCCGTCTCGCCGAAGTAGCGCAGGTGCTTCTTCGAGGACTTGTACGAGCAGTGCTCGCTCCACATCACCGAGTACATCGCCAGTTCGGCGTCGGTCGGACGGCGGCCGAGGATCTCCCGGATCCGGGCGTACTCGTCGTCGGCGAGGCCGAGTTCGACGTACGGCTGGGTCTGTCCGGGGGTCGCTTCGGCAAGTGCGGTGGTGTCGACTGGGATGTCAACGGTGCTGGTCACGGTGTCCACATCAAGGTTCGCCACGGCCTTGAGAATAGGCGAGCCACATGTTCACCTCTCGGTCGCCCACGGATAAATCGGTCGCGCCCGAGACGGTGATCCGCCTACCGTCGATAATCGTGCTTTCCGCCACATATCCCCTTCCACGACTGCGGCTGCCCGCCAAGCCGACCGCCTGGCGGTACCTCGTCGCGATGATGCTCGCGCGGCCGGGACTGCTCGTCGTCTCGGCGATCAGCGGCGCGCTGTGGTCGCTGCCGATCGCCCTGTTGCCGGTCGCGATCGGCCGGGGCATCGACGCGATCGGCCGCGGCGACGGCGACTCCGTCTGGTTGTGGGGCCTCGCGGCAGCCGGGCTCGGGATCGCGCAGACGCTCGCGGGCACTGTGCAGCATTTCGCGTCCTACGGCTGCTGGATCCACGGCGCCGGGGTCACCCAGCGCCTGACCACCGAGCACGCCGCGAAGCTGGGCGCGAACCTGCGGGACACGACCACCACCGGTGACGTCGTCGCGATCACCACCAGCGACATCAACCCGATCGGTGACTCCTTCGAGGTACTCGGGCGGGCCTTCGGTTCGCTGATCGCGTTCATCGTGTGCGCGACGGCGCTGCTGACGACGTCCCCGCTGCTCGGCGTGGTCGCGCTGGTCGGCGTCCCGCTGGCGGTGGTGGGCATCGGCCCGCTGCTGAAGCCGCTGGAGAAGCGCCAGACGAAGCAGCGCGAGGAGAAGACCGAGGTCAACGCGCTGGCCGCGGACATCGTGTCCGGCCTGCGGATCCTTCGCGGTGTCGGCGGCGAGAAGCAGTTCCTCGACCGCTTCCGCCGCTCCAGCCAGCGGGTCCGGGCGGCCGGTGTCCAGGTCGGACGCAGCGAGGCGTGGCTCTCGGCGGCGGAGATCGCGCTGCCGGGCCTGGTCACGGTGGTCATCACCTGGCTGGGCGCGCAGCTGGCGATGAACGGCACCATCGGCGTCGGCGAGCTGATCACGTTCTACGGCGTCTCGGTGTTCCTGGTGGTGCCGGTGACGACGGCGACCGAGTTCGCGGGCGTGCTGAGCGCCGCGCTGGTTTCGGCGCGGAAGGTGTGCAAACTGCTGTCCACCGAACGCACGCTCGCCGAGCCGGGGAATCCGGTGCCGCTGCCGGAAGGTCCGCTGGACCTGGTCGACGAGACGTCCGGGATCAAGGCCGAGGCCGGGAAGCTGACCGTGATCGACGTCGGGGCCGACGCCGAGGCGGTGGCGTCCCGGATGGCGCGGTTCACTGATCCGGGTGAACCTGCCCTCGTCGGCGGGGTCCCGGTGGACCAGGTCGCGCTCGGCGATCTGCGCCGGCGAGTGGTCTACGCGCACAACCAGGACATCTGGTTCTCCGGGGTGCTGCGCGAGCAGGTCACCCCCGCCGAACCCGGCGACGTCGAGATCACCGAAGCACTGTATGCGGCGGACGCCGAGGACATCGTGGACGCGCTGCCCCACGGCGTCGACGAGGTGATCGGCGAACGCGGACGTGAGGTTTCCGGTGGTCAGCGGCAGCGGCTGAACCTGGCCCGCGCGCTGGCGACCGGCGCCGACGTCCTGCTGCTCGACGAGCCGACCTCGGCCGTCGACGCGCATACCGAAGCCCGCATAACCGAACGCGTCGCGAAGCTGCGGCGCGGCAAGACCACCGTCGTGTTCAGTCAGAGTCCTTTGTGGACACATGTGGCCGACGTGGTCATCGATACGGAAGTACCGGCATGAAGAAGCTGCCGTTGGCAGACAGGAAAGACGTTCGACGATGGATCAGGGAGACCGCGCGGGACAACAAGCGTGAGTTCTCCGTGATGCTCGGGCTGTTCTGCGTCGCGACCGCGATCGGGCTGGCCGGGCCGCAACTGCTGGGCGCGCTGGTGGACGAGGTCGTCGAAGGCACGACGACCACCACGATCACTTGGCTCGCGGTCGCGTTCGTGGTCGTGCTGGGAGCGCAGGCCTGGTTCAAGGGGCTGGCGCGGCTGCGCGCGCGGGTGTTCGGCGAGCGGATCCTGGCGCACAACCGCGAGGAGTTCGTCGGGAACGCGCTGAACCTGCCGCTCGGGACGGTCGAGGCGGCGGGCACCGGTGACCTGCTCAGCCGCGCGACCACCGACGTCAGCCGCATCGACCACGCCGTCCGCTTCGGCGCGCCGGAGATCCTGATCGCCGCCGTGACGGTGGCGTTCACGGTGGTGGCGATGGTGGTCACGTCACCGTTCCTGGCGCTCGGCCTGCTGATCGCGCTGCCGCTGCTGGTGCCGGTGAACATCTGGTACCAGCGGCGGGTGCCGGACGTGATGCGGCGGATGCTGGACCGGTGGGCCGAGCTGCAGTCCACCACGCACGAGACCGCGGAGGGCGCGCGGACGGCGGAGGCGCTGAACCTGACCGGCCGCCGCGTGCGCGCCGGGCACGACGGTCTCGACGCGGCGATGCTGGGCGAGCGCAAGATCCGGGCGTTGCAGATGCGGTGGATCCCGTCGCTGGAGATCAGCTACGTACTGCCGGTGCCGGTGATGCTCGGGCTGGGCCTGCTCGCCTACTCGAACGGCTGGGAGGGACTCGGCACGATCACCGCGATGCTGCTCTATTCGCAGGTCATGACGGGTCCGCTGAACGAGGCGCTGTTCTGGCTCGCGGACATGCAGGTCGCCGGGGCCTCGCTGCGGCGGCTGCTGGGTGTCCGTCCGACTTCCTCGGAGGCTTCGGCTTCGGAGGCTCCGCGCGGCCAGGACATCGAGGTCCGCGACGTGCGCTTCGGCTACAACGCGGAGCGCGAAGTGCTGCACGGGATCGACCTGCGGGTGCCCGCCGGGGAACGGCTGGCGATCGTCGGCCCGTCCGGTGCCGGCAAGTCGACGCTGGGGCGGCTGCTGGCCGGGATGTCGGCGCCGACGTCGGGTTCGGTGCGGATCGGCGGGGCCGAGGTGTCGGCGCTGCCGGACGACGTCCTGCGCGGCGAGGTCCTGCTGCTGACCCAGGAGCACCACGTGTTCACGGGGACGCTGCGGGACAACCTCACGCTGCCCGCCGGGGACTGGACCGACGATCGGCTGCTGGCCGCGCTGGCCTCGGTCGGCGCTTCGGAGTGGGTGGCGAGCCTGCCGGACGGGCTGGACACGAAGGTCGGCGCCGGGGCTGTCGCCGTCCCGGCGGCGATGGCGCAGCAGCTGGCGCTGGCGCGGGTGGTGCTGGCCGACCCGCACACGCTGGTGCTGGACGAGGCGACGTCGCTGCTGGACACGGGTTCGGCGCGGGATCTGGAGCGGTCGCTGAGCGCGGTGCTCGAAGGGCGCACGGTGATCGCGATCGCGCACCGGCTGCATACGGCGGCCGCGGCGGACCGGGTCGCCGTCATCGAGGGCGGCAAGGTGACCGAGCTGGGTTCGCACGCGGAGCTGCTGGCGGCGGGTGGGCCCTACGCGGCTCTGGTGGCCGCCGCCTCCTGACGCAATTCGGCACCTGATTGCGATGGTTGCGCGTGCAACTACCGCAAGCAGGTGCCGAATTGCGTGGGGGTCAGGCGGAGACGAGGGCGTCCACGGCGCTGTAGAACATGCCGAGGCCGTCATCGGAAGGCCCGGTGAGGGCGTCGATGGCGTGCTCCGGATGCGGCATGAGCCCGACGACGCGGCCGTTCTCGCTGCGGATCCCGGCGATGTCGTTGCGCGAGCCGTTCGGGTTGCCGCCGACGTAGCGGAACACGACGCGGCCTTCGCCCTCCAGCTCGTCGAGGGTGGCCTGCTCGGCGACGAAGCAGCCGTCGATGTTCTTCATCGGGATGAGGATCTCGGCGTCTTTGTCGTACCGGGTGGTCCACGCGGTGTCGTTGTTCTCGACGCGCAGCCACTGGTCACGGCAGATGAAGTGCAGGCCCGCGTTGCGGATCATCGCGCCCGGCAGCAGCCCGGCCTCGCACAGGATCTGGAAGCCGTTGCAGATGCCCAGCACGGGCATTCCCTTGTGGGCGGCCTCGATCACCGAGGACATCACCGGCGCGAACCGGGCGATGACGCCGGCGCGCAGGTAGTCGCCGTAGGAGAAGCCACCGGGGACGACGACCGCGTCGACACCCTTGAGGTCTTCGTCCGCGTGCCACAGCGGCACGGCTTCGGCGTCGGCGTAGCGGGCCGCGCGGGCCGCGTCACCGTCGTCGAGCGTGCCGGGGAAGGTGATGACCCCGATACGGGCGCTCACGCCTCCACCCGGCGGATGGTCCACTGCTCGATGACGGGGTTCGCGAGGAAACCTTCGGCGATCTTTTCGAGCGTCGCGTCGTCGACGGAGTCGTCGACCTCGATCTCGAAGTGCTTGCCCTGACGGATCTCGGCGATCCCGGTGAAGCCGAGACGACCGGCGGCGCCGAGCGCGGCCTGCCCCTGCGGGTCGAGGATTTCGGGCTTGGGCATGACATCGACGACAACTCGGGCCACGGCAGGCTGCTCCTTATTCATGCAGGTCGTGGGTACCGCCCGAGCCTACTTCACTACGGTTGCCGCATGACCTACGGGCAACCGCAGTACGGGTACACCCCTCCGCCGAAGAAGTCGAAGGCCTGGCTGTGGATCACGCTCACGCTGGTCGTGGTCCTGATCGCGGGCGGTGTCGCCTTCACCGGCTTCGTGTCTCCGGGCTTCTTCAAGACCAAGTCCGACACCGCGTCGCGCGCGACGCCGGAGCAGCTCAGCCAGTCTTTCGTGAACGGCGTCGGCGAAGACCGCGTAAGCCAGCTCTGGTGCCCGGTCCGCTCGAAGCGGTCCTACACCTTCGAGCAGACCATGGCCGTCTCCGAGGGCGCACAGCTCAGGACGTCCGCGCACCAGCGTGCGGCGCAGGAGTACTCGGCCGCCTTCACCGCCGGAGGCCTGACCGTCGGGATCGCGATGATCCCCGGCGAGGGCGGCTGGTGCGTGCGCGACGCCAAGGTCGGCGGCGAGCCCGAGCCGCTCCCGAGCATCGAGACGCGGCCGTCGCCGCACCCCGACGTCAAGACCGGGGAAGAGGCGGGGACCAAGTTCGTCGACGCGGTCAACGCGCGCGACATCCCGGCCGCGTTGTCCGTGCTGTGCGCGAAGGTGCCCGACACGACCCGCGACGGCGTCCAGCAGATCATCCACGGCGAGGCGCGGTACACCGTCGACAAGACCGACGTGCTGACCACGGCGAAGCAGACGATCCTGCACTTGTCGGGCGAGAACGACGGCGTCCGGAAGCCGGGGCGGATCGAGACCGAGGACGACGCCGAGGGCGGCCCCTGCGTCGCTTCGTTCGCACCCGACTCCGACTGAGCTCGCACTGATCCTTCGACTGGGGGATGCTCGGAGCGCGGCGTTGGGCCAAGATGAGCCCATTGGCGGGGCGTCAACACCGGGCGAGCAGCAGGAGGCACCGTGGCCGATCAGGACTCCTTCGACTACGTGATCGTCGGCGCGGGCAGCGCGGGATGCGTGCTGGCGAACAGGCTGAGCGAGGATCCGTCAGCGCGGGTGCTCCTGCTCGAGGCGGGCGGCGAGGACGACGCGGACGAGATCCACATCCCCGCCGCGTTCCCCGGTCTCTTCAAGACCAAATGGGACTGGAACTACGAGACGGTCGAGCAGAAGCACACCGGCAAGACGCTGTACTGGCCGCGCGGGAAGACGCTCGGCGGCTGTTCTTCGATCAACGCGATGATCTACATCCGCGGCAACCGCGCCGACTACGACGGCTGGCGCGACGGGCACGGCGCCGAGGGCTGGGGTTTCGACGACGTCCTGCCGTACTTCAAGCGGGCGGAGAGGAACCAGCGGCTCGGCGGGCCGCTGCACGGCACCGACGGGCCGCTGAACGTCGAGGATCGCCGCTTCACCCACGAGCTTTCGCACGCCTGGGTGGATTCCGCGGTCGACTGGGGCCTCAAGCGCACCGACGACTTCAACGGCGAGTCGCAGGAAGGCGCCGGTGTCTACCAGGTGACGTGCAAGAAGGGCCGCCGCTGGTCGACGGCCGACGCGTACCTGCGCCCCGCCCTGACCCGCGCGAACCTGACCGTGCGCACCCACGCGCAAGCCACCCGCGTCGTCTTCGAAGGCACCCGCGCGGTCGGCGTGTCCTATTTGGACAAAGGTGTCGAGACGACGGTGCGCGCGTCGGCCGAAGTCCTGCTGAGCGGCGGTGCGGTGAACTCGCCGCAACTGCTGATGCTGTCCGGTGTCGGACCGGCGGAACACCTGCGGGAGCACGGGATCGAGGTGGTGGCCGCGCTTCCCGGTGTCGGCGAGAACCTGCACGACCACCCGGCCTGCGGGATCATCTGGTCGACCCGCGGCACCACCGACCTGGTGGACGCGGCGACGCCGGGTGGCCTGGTGCGCTACCAGCTCACCAAACGCGGCCCGCTGGCTTCGAACATCGGCGAGGCAGGCGCGTTCTTCCCCGCCGCGGACGGTGTCTCGCCGCCGGACATGCAGATCCATGTCGCGCCGACGTTGTTCTACGACAACGGGATGCGTGAGCCGACGATGCCGGGCTTCACGTCCGCGGCGACCCTGGTGGACGTCGCGAGCCGGGGACGGCTGCGGCTGAAGTCGGGGAATCCCTTGTGGAAGCCCGAAATCGACCCGGCGTACTACGCCGAGTCCGTGGACATGGAGAAGATGCTGGCCGGGATGCGCACCCTGGTGGAGATCGGGAAGTCCGGCCCGCTGGCGAAGTACCTGGACAAGCCGTTCCTGCCGGAGCGCCACGACCTGACCGACAGCGAACTGGCCGACTACGTGCGCGAGAAGACGCAGACGCTGTACCACCCGGTGGGGACCTGCTCGATGGGGACGGGCGAGAACGCCGTCGTCGACCCGTCGCTGAAGGTGCGTGGGGTGGACGGGCTGCGGGTGGTGGACGCGTCGGTGATGCCCGTGGTGCCGCGCGGGAACACGAACGCGCCGACGATCATGGTGGCGGAGAAGGCGGCGGATCTCATCCGGGGCGAGTAGCGCTCAGATGTCATGAAAGGGTCGTTCCTGACGTTTTTCGTCAGGAACGACCCTTTCATGACATTCGCGAGACGGAGGGGTCAGCGTTTGCCGTGCAGGACGGTGATCAGCTTCGCCACCAAAGCGTCGGTCTTTTCCTTGCGGGAGAACGAGGTCAGCACGATCGGCGCGGTGAAACGCTGCCGCGCGACGGCCTTGGGCCGGGCGAACTCGCGCAGGCCTTCCGGGCCGTGGATCCGGCCGAAGCCCGAGTCGCCGACGCCGCCGAAGGGCAGCGAAGCGATACCGGCGAAGGAAAGCGGCGCGTTGATCGACGTCATGCCGGTGCGCAGGCGGGAGGCCAGTTCGAGGCCGCGCGACTTCGAGAACACCGTCGAACCGAGGCCGTACTTCGTGTCGTTGGCCTTCTCGACGGCCTCGTCCATGTCACGGACCTTGGCGATGGTGACGGTCGGGCCGAACGTCTCCTCCTGGACGGCCGAGGAATCCTCCGGCACGTCGACGAGGACCGTCGGCTGGACGTAGCGGTCGCCGACCGCGTCGACGCCGCCGACCAGCGCCTTGCCGCCGCGTTCGATGGCGTCGGCGATGTGGCGTTTGATCACCGCGAGCTGCGAAGGCATCGTCACCGGGCCGTACTGCGCGGCCTCGTCCGAACCGGCCCGCACGTCCTTCGACTTCTCGACGACCTTCGCGACGAACTCGTCGTGCACCCGCTCGTGGACGTACACGCGCTCGACGCCGATGCAGGTCTGGCCCGAGTTGGAGAACGCGCCCCAGACGGTCGCGTCGGCGGCGGCTTCGAGGTCGGCGTCCGCGTCGACCAGGACAGCGTCCTTGCCTCCAGCCTCGATGATCACCGGCGTGAGCGTCTCGGCGGCCGCGGCCATGATCTTCTTGCCCGTGCCCGTCGAGCCGGTGAAGGCGATCTTGTCGACGTTCGCGCTGACGAGAGAAGCGCCGGTCTCCCCGAAGCCGGTGATCAGCTGCAGCACCGGCCACTCCGGGACGACCTCGTTGAAGGCGTCGACCAGCCATTTCCCGACGCCCGGCGTGTACTCGCTCGGCTTGAAGACGACGGTGTTGCCAGCGGCGAGGGCGTAGGCGATGGAGCCGAGCGGGGTGAACACGGGGTAGTTCCAGGGGCCGATCACGCCCACGACGCCGAGCGGCTGGTACTCGACCGTCGCCGCCTGGTTCGACATCATCAGCCCGGCCGCGCGGCGCTGCTTGCCGAGGATCTTGCGCGCGTTCTTGCCCGCCCACGCGATGTGCTCGATGGCGAGGACGCTCTCCAGCTGCGCGTCGGCGAGGGGCTTGCCGGTCTCGTCGCGCACGACCTGGCACAGCTGCGGCAGCCTGCGGGTGATGACGCCCTTCCAGCGGCGCAGCCGTTCGGCGCGACCGTCGTAGCCGAGCCCGGCCCACCATTCGGCGGCGTCCTTCGCGCGGGCGACAGCGGCGCGGACGTCCTCCGGCGTGTGCACCGGATAGGTGCCGACGACCTCGTCGGTCGCCGGGCTCAGGGAATCGAAGGTCTCCCCCACGCTGTGCGCGGTCGGCTTCGGCTGGACTGCGGTCATCGACTTCTCCCGTGTCTCGGCTCAAAGCCCAGGCTACGACGTTACTGACGGCGTGCCAATAGCTCGCCTGGGGTGGGCCACCAGCATTACACAGGAGACGAGAGCCGCAAGGACACCGAGAAGCGGGGCCAGCCAGACCGGCAGTATCCCGATCGCCAGCGAGCCCAGCCCGAACCCGGACGCCTGCACGGTGAAAGCCAGCGAGAACCCCTCCGACCGTCGGCGTTCCGGCAGCAGTTTCTGCAGGTTGACCGACGAGACGGCCATCAGCGGACCGGTGCAGAGCCCGATCAGCGCGACCCCGCCGAGCAGCCCGGCCCAGCCGAGGCCCGCCGACACCACGATGCCGCCGAGCACGAAACCCGCCAGGAACAGTCGTGGATCGCCGACCTTCCCCCGCGCCGCGTAGAGCGCGCTCCCGGTGATGCTGGCGGCGCACAGCACGACGATGACGATCGCCGTCGCCGAATCGGGGGCGCCGAGGCGCTGGACGAGCGGCAGCAGGCCGACCTCGATGGTCGACAGCAGCAGTCCGACGGTGAACAGGCCCATCAGCCAGGGGACACAAGCGGCGACCGGGAGCGCCTGGTGCTCGACCGTCCTTTGTGGATCATGGACGACGGTCCGCCGCGGTACGAGCAGGGCCGCGAGCAGGGCGACGACGGCCATCGCGAGCAACGGGACGGCCGGGCCGGACGTCGCCAGGAGCGCCACCAGCAGCGGTCCGCCGACGATGACGCCTTCCATGATCATCGCGTCGACCGAAACGGCCCGGGGCAGCTCGTCTTCGGTCACCGTCCCGGCGAGCAGCGTCCGGAAACCACCGTTCAGCCCGCCCGCGAGAAGCCCCGGCGGGATCGCCAGCGCGAGCAGCACCAGGTCCGGGGCGCCGGCGGAGGCGACCGCGGCCAGCAGGAACAGTCCCGCGGCGACCAGCGGCAGCAGCACGACGAGACCCCGCGCGGGGCCGACGCGGTCGAGCAGCCGCCCGGTCGGCACGGCGCCGACCATCTCGGCGGCGACGAAGACGGCCATCATGACCCCGCCGAGCCGGTACGAACCGGTCGTCGCGGTGGTCAGCACGGTGAAGGCCAGCGGCGCCATCGTGGCGGGCAGCCGGTTCAGCTGGACCCCCGCCGACCAGCGCCAATACCCGGAATTGCGAAGCAAGGTCATACCTGGAGACCCTGCCGAACCAGACCTGGCGAGAGCCACTGATTAGGGAATAGCCTAATCGGATGATCGAGCTGGTCCTGACCGCCGAAAGCGCCAACCGCGTCCGCTTCGGCATCTCCCCGCTCGACGAGACCATGGGCGCGATGCAGACCCTGCTCGGACGGCGCGGGCATCCGAGTCATCTGCCGTGGCTGCGCGAAGCCGCCGCGAAACTGCCGGACCTGCCCATCGACGATTTCGCCAGGGTGATGAGCGCGCGGCACTACATCACCGACTTCCTCAGCCCGCCGCCGACCGGCCCGGAGACCACCGCGTCCGCGCAGCTCGCCGAGATCCGCCGCACACCACCGGATCAGGTCGCCCACGAACTGTCCAAAGTGGACGCTAACCTGAGCGGACTCCCCGAAGACCCGGCCGAGGCGAGAGACCTTCTGTCCGAGCAGATGGAGATCGCCTGGACCGAGCTGGTCGAACCGCACTGGCCCCGGGTGCGCCGCTTCCTCGTCGCCGACATCGAGGAACGCTCGCGACGCCTGGCCGCGGGTGGCATCGCGCTGGCGCTGGAGGGCATCCACCCGCGGGTGCGGCTCGTCGACGACGTCGTGGTGATCGAGATGAAGGAACGCAGCCGCGTCCACCTCGGCCGCCGCGGGCTGCTGCTGATCCCCGGCGTCTTCGCGTGGCCGTCGGTCGGGGTGATCACGATGGAGCCGTGGCAGCCTTCGCTGCTCTACCCGGCTCGCGGTGTCGCCGAACTCTGGTCGGATCCCGAACGCCCGCCCGGCGCGCTCGCGGGAGTCCTCGGCAGGACGAAGGCCGCGCTGCTCACGACGCTCAACGAGCCCGCGAGCACCACCGAGCTGGCACGCAGGCTCGACTTCTCCGCGCCGACGGTCTCGCGGCATCTGACCGCGATGCGCGCGGCGGGCCTGCTCGACACGCGGCGACGCGGCCGCGAAGTGCGTTACCTGCGCACCGAACTTGGCGACGCCTTGCTCCGGGCATAGGCTGGAAATGACCTACCGCGAAGGAGAACACCGATGCGTATTGTCCACTTTGGACACGCTTGCACACTTCTGGAGACCGAGGGCGCGCGGATCCTGATCGACCCCGGCACCTTCTCGGTGGGCTTCGAAGGCGAGCGTGAGCTGGACGCCATCCTGATCACCCACCAGCATTTCGACCACCTCGACGCGGACAGGCTGCCCGCGCTGCTGGAGGCGAACCCCGGCGCCCGGCTGATCGTCGACCCGGGTTCCGCCGAGGCGGTGCGGAAGCTCGGCGCCGAGTTCCAGGTCGCGAACCCCGGCGACGCCTTCGACATCGGCTCCAGCAGCGTCAACGTCGTCGGTGGCGAACACGCCGTGATCCACGAGGACATCCCGACGATCCCGAATGTCGGTTACCTCGTCGACCACGGCGCCTTCTACCACCCGGGCGACTCGTTCTTCGTGCCGGAACAGAAGGTCGACGTCCTCGGCCTGCCCACCGGCGCCCCGTGGCTCAAGGCCGGCGAAGCCGTCGACTACCTGCGTGCCGTGTCGCCGCGCCTTGCCGTCCCGATCCACGAAGCCGTTCTCGCGCGGCCGCAGATGCACTACGGCCTGTTCGCCAACCTCGCCCCGGAAGGCACCGAGGTGAAGGTGCTCGACGTCGGGGAGCCGGTGAAGATTTAACTCCGGTAGGCGAGTTTCCGCACCAGGATCTCCGCCGGGCCGCGGTAGCCCTTCCGGTGCATCCAGTACGCGACGACGACCGAAAGCAGCCACACGCCGAGCCCGCAGGCGGCCGCCACGAACGTCGGGTTCTTCGCCTGGCCACCCAGGCCCAGCATGAACGGGGGCGCCAGGATCAGCCACGCCACCGACTGGAACAGGTACGCGCTCAAGGTGCGCTGCCCGAGGGCGGAGATCGCGGTGGCGACCACGCCGCGACGTTTCTTCTTGCCGACAGCCATGCCGATGAGGCCGAACAGGCTGAGGTAGCCGATCGCGCCGAACACGCCCGCTCCCTCGTACAGCGTCTTGGCGAACCCGGCGGTGTCGGCGTCGAACTGGAGGTAGTCGCCGGTGTAGAGACCCATCGGCAGGGCGCCCGCGATCGCGACGCCGAATCCGCCGAACAGGCCGACGAGGAGGATCTTCCGGTTCGGCTCCTCCAGAAAGCGCTTCTTGGCGGCCCAGGCACCCACCCAGACGAAGAGGATCGACGGCAGCAGGATCAGCGTGATGGACGGCCATTCCACGAGACGCTCCTGCAGGGCTTCGCCGTACGTCGTCGCCAGGGAGGACGCGTCTTCGGGGGACGGGACCGGCGCGCCCCCGGAGTTCCCGGAGAGCACCAGGTACATCAGCACGGCGAGGTAGCAGAGGGCGAAGACCAGGTAAAAGGCCGGAAGCCGATAGAAGCCCTTGCCGCGCCGCAGGAGCAGCAGGGTGAACGCGACCCCGATGACGCCGTACGCGCCGAGCACGTCACCGGAGAAGAACAGCACCCCGTCGACGGCGCCGAAGACCAGCAACCACGCGTGCCTCCGGAGCAGGACACCACGCGTCCGGGACCACGACTCTCCCAGCGCCTGCTGGCGATCCGCGAACTGCACCATCCCGTAGCCGAGCATCATGCCGAACAGCGGCAACGCGCACGCGTGCACGAAGACGAACAGCAGCACGAAGTACGGCCGTTCCAGGCCCTGCGGCGTCTGATCGACGCCCGGCGAGTTCCCCAGGAAGATGCTCGCGGTATGCGCCAGCGCGACCAGCAACAGCGCGAAACCTCTGGCCAGATCCGGTGCGAGCACCCGCTCGCTGGTCGGCAACGACTTCATTGTTCCCCCTTGGAAGACCTTAGTATCCAACGTACACTAAATAATGTCCGCCGGATACTAAAGCCAGGGAGGGCTTCCGGTCAGTTCGCGTCGATGAGCGCGGCCACGCCGTCGAGAACGACGTTGAGACCGAAGCCGAACTCAGGGTCCTCGTCCTGATCGGGCGCGCCGAGCCCGGAGGTCAGGAAGCCCACCGCGTCGGGGAAACGCTCCGGGTCGATCAGCTCGGCGAGGCTCTTGCCGTAAGCCTGTTCGGCCTGTGACTGGCTCAGCCCGCTGCCTTTCCGGCCCTCCGCGAGCTGGATGGCCTGCGCGCACGCGAGGCGCACATAGCCGCTGACCAGGACCAGGACCCCGCCCCTGGTGCCCCAGTCGAGACCGGTTTCGCGCAGCGTGCGCAGGATCGCGTCCATCCAGGCGACCGCGTTCGGCCCCGCCGGAGGACCGGAGAGCGGCAGCTCGACCAGCCACGGATGACTCATCAGCGCGTCGCGGTTGGCCTCGGCCAACAGGGTCAGCTCGGCCCGCCAGTCGCCGGCGGGCTCCAGCGGCGGCGGATCGCCGATGGCGAAATCGGCCATCAGCTCCAGCAGCTCCGACTTCGAGCCGATGTGGCGGTACAACGACATCTTCGTGACGTCCAGGTCCTTCGCCACGTTCGCCAGCGTCACGTTCGCGACGCCTTCGCGATCGGCCAGAGCCACCGCGGCCGCCACGACACTGTCGATGTCGAGCACCGACGGCCTGCCCCGGGTCGGGCGTTCCGACCGGCGCCAGAGCCGCATCAGCGTCGCCTGCGCGTCACTCCGGTCACCGTCGTCGGTCATCCCGTCAATCTAGTTGGAGCGACCGCGGTCGCGAGAGCGAGCCGTAAGTGGCCCCGAAAGCGCGGTTCTCCAGCGAGACGTCGACGGCGTCGAGGAACGCCTGCCGCAGCCCCGGCCGGGCGAGGTCCGCGGCGTCGATGCCGAGCCGCACGAGCCCGCCCCGGCGCGCGGCCCTGGCGGCGGCCAGCACCAGCGCGAAACACCGGACGGTCTCCGTCCGGTGCGACGGCCCGCCGAACTCCTGGACCCTGGCACGTTGGACCTGGCCGGACACCAGATCCCGCACCGAGACCAGGTCCGCGCACAGCTTGAACCCATGCTCGCGCAGGGCCTGCACGGTGCCCTCCGACGCGATCCAGCGCGGCGGCGCGAACCCGTCGACGGCCATGCCGTTGGCGTCGAGCGCCGCCTTCGCCGCGATGAGCCGAAGCCGCGCCTCATGCGCGGGCAGCGCCGCGAACTCGGCGCGTTTGCCCAGCTGGACAGCGCGGTGGGTGGGGGTGATCCGGTGGTCGTACCCGTGCAGGAGCACGGAGTCGCCGCTTTCGCGGCGTGTCCGGACCCAGGCTGTCACGGGGCCCTCGCCGGTGCGAGCGGCGTAGAGCACGGACAACGGGACCTTGCGCCTGTCGAGCTCGGCCGCGAGGTCGGCACAGCGGTGCAACGTCCGGGTGGTCACGCCGGACAGGGAAACCAGCAAACGTGCGTCCACGATGCCCATTGGGCCAGACCGGCCTTGCGCCGGACTGACGACGGCGTGAACGCCGCAGGTCAGCCGGGCGAATCAGGCGGGCCAGTCGTCGAGCGAACAGCCGGTGATGCGTTCGTACGCGTTGATGTACCTCGCCCTGGTGGCGGCGACGATCTCGTCGGGCAGCGGTGGCGGCTCCGGTCTCTCCAGCCGGTGCCAGCCCGACGCCGGACCGGTCAGCCAGTCGCGCAGCGGCTGCTTGTCGAACGACGGGAGCGGGCTGTCCGGGGTGCGACCGGCCGCCGGCCAGTATCGTGAGGAATCCGGGGTCAGGACCTCGTCGGCGAGCACCAGGTTCCCTTCCGGGTCGATGCCGAATTCGAGTTTCGTGTCCGCGAGCAGGATGCCGCGTTCGGCGGCGAACTCCGCGCCGCGGCGGTACACCGCCAGCGTCGCCTCGCGGACTTCCTCTGCCCGCTCGCGGCCGAGCTGCCCGACGACGTCGGAAAAGGCGATGTTCTCGTCGTGCGAACCGTGATCGGCCTTGGTCGCGGGGGTGAAGATCGGTTCGGGGAGCCGGGAGGACTCGGTCAGGCCGGGGGGAAGTTCGACGCCGCAAACCGTGCCGGTGGCGCGATAGTCGGCGAGTCCGGTGCCGGTGAGATAGCCGCGGGCGACGGCTTCGAGCGGCAGCATCGCCAGCCGCCGCACCAGCAGCGCGCGGCCGCGGACCGCGGCGGGGATGCGTTCGTCGTCGTGGGAGACCAGGTGGTTGGGGAGGACATCGGAGAGCTGGGAGAACCAGAACACGCTCATCGCGGTGAGCACCCGCCCCTTGTCCGGGATGGGGGTGTTGAAGATGACGTCGTAGGCGGAGATCCTGTCCGAAGTGACGAGCAGCAGATGCTCGTCATCGACGGCGTAAAGCTCACGGACCTTGCCGGCGGCGATCTTCGGGTATTCGAGCGTCGTCACGGCTGCACCCTAGCGATCAAGGATGATGGCTGATCATGCCGATCCACTGCGTTTCGTTCACTACCGATTACGGGCTGAGCGACGGTTTCGTGGCCGCGTGCCACGGGGTGATCGCGCGGATCGCGCCGTCCGTGCGGCTGATCGACGTGACCCACGAGATCCCTCCGCAGCAGGTCAGGACCGGCGCCGAGGTACTCGCCCAGACCGTGCCGTATCTGCCGGAGGCCGTCCATCTCGCCGTCGTCGACCCCGGCGTCGGCACGGCGCGGCGCGGTGTCGTGGTGGTCACCGAACGCGGAATCCTCGTCGGCCCGGACAACGGAATCCTCATTCCCGCCGCCGAAACACTCACCGGGGTGATAGCGGCGTACGAACTCGCGGCCCCTCGATACCGCCTTCCGGTGACGTCGTCGACGTTCCACGGGCGCGACGTCTTCGCCCCCGCCGCCGCGCATCTCGCGCTCGGCGTCGCCCCGGAGGAATTCGGGCCGCGCGTCGACGACCTCGTGCGGCTGCCGGACCCGTTCGTCGCGGTGTTCCCCGGCAAACTGGTGGCGGAAGTGCTCACGGTCGACCACTTCGGCAACGTCCAGCTGGCCGCGGGCCCCGCCGACCTCGAACTGGCCGGGCTGTCCGGCACGGTCTCGGTCAGCAGCGAACACGTCCTGGTGAAAGCGCTGGTCGGCGACACCTTCGGCACGGTGCCGCCGGGCTGGAACGTGCTCTACACCGACTCGTCGGGGCGGCTCGCGGTCGCCGTGAACGGCGGTTCGGCCTCCGGCGTGCTCGGGCTGGGACCCGCCCAGGAATGCACGATCACCTCGTCACCGACGGCCAGCTGACCCGGACCGGTCACCGCCATCTTGATCCCGAACGAGACCCCGCCTTCGGGTTCGCGCCGGTAGTCGGCGAGCGACCGGATCGGCTCGGGACCCGCCTTCTTGCCGGTCTCCTGATCGACCATCGGCACCGTGCAGCGGATGCAGACCTTGGCGTACCCCAGCTCCAGGCCGCCGGCGGTGAGCGAGCGGACGTCGTCCTCGCGGTGCGGCTCCGGCCAGCCCGCGACGACGACGTTGGGCCGGAAGCGGTCCATCGGCACGGCTTCGGCGCCGCGAGAGGCGATGCGCTCGTTCAGACCGTCCAAAGAGGACTCGGACGTCAGCAGGATCGCGTGCGCGTCGGCGAACGCGGCGGTGCCGGGGATCTCGCCGTTGGTGACGCGCTCGTGCTCCGGCGCGAGCCCGACGAAAATCGACGGCAGGCCCAAGACGTCGGAGAACCACTCGGCGGCCTCGGCGCCCTGGTGGACGCCCTTGCCCTGCCAGGTGAACGTCGACGCGGGCTGCCGTGGCCCGTCCGTGGCTGTCTCGACCAAGAGGTCTTCGACGCCGGGAGCGGCGAGCCGCAGCCGGGCGCCGTCGTCCAGCACTTCGGCCAGGATCGAAGCCATCACCGGATGCTTCCGCTGGCTGCGGAACTCACCGTCGGGCGACACGACCATCCAGGCACGGTCGAACCGCAGGCCCGCCGGGGTGACGTCGGCGGTTTCGACCGACGTCCCCGCGCAGCCCTTGACCGGGTAGTAGACCAGCTTCGCCACTCTCGCCATGGCCGCAGATTAGCGACTCGGGCCTCGTGAGCGTTACGGACGGCTGCTGAGGAGGAGGTGAGGGGCAGGTGAGGCCTCGGTCGGGGTGGTCGTGAGTGGCAAGTGGGGTTAGAACGACACTTGCCACTCACGACCAAGGAGGCCTTCATGGACACCGCGTCAGAGCACCTGGGAAAGGAAGCGCTGCAGACGCTCGCTCCGCGGAGCGTCGAAGATCGCCTCCGGTGCGTCGTGTTCGACGATCTTCCCGTCGTCCATGAACGCGACCTCGTCGGCGACGCCGCGCGCGAAGCCCATCTCGTGGGTGACCACGAGCAGCGTCAGCCCGCGCTCGGCGAGCCCGGCCATCAGGGTGAGGACGCCCTTGACCAGCTCCGGGTCCAGCGCGCTGGTGGCCTCGTCGAACAGCATGACCTCGGGCTCCATCGCGAGCGCCCGCGCGATCGCGACCCGCTGCTGCTGCCCGCCCGAAAGCGCGCTCGGCCGGTACGGCGCCTTGTCGGCGAGGCCGACCTCGGCGAGGCGGGCGTGCGCTATCTCCGCCGCCTCCTCCTTGCCGAGCTTCCGCACACTGCGCAGCGGCAGGGTGATGTTGTCCAGCACGCTGCGGTGGCCGAACAGGTTGAAGTGCTGGAACACCATCCCGACCCGCTGGCGCAGCGCGTCCGGGTCGGACGAGATGACGCTCTCGCCGCCCAGCAGCAAGTCGCCCGAGTCGGGCTCTTGCAGGCGGTTCACGCAGCGCAGCAGCGTCGACTTGCCGGAGCCCGAAGGCCCGATGATGAAGGTCGTGCGGCCCTTCTCGACCTTGAGGTTCACGCCCTTCAGCACTTCGAGGGTGCCGAAGGAGACGTGGATGTCGCGGAGCTCGACGCTCGACGAACGGATGGCGGCGGTCATGACATCGGCACCTTTCCGGCGTTCAGGACTTCCAGTTCGTCACCGTCGTCGGGCCGGACCTTCCTGCCGGTGCGCAGCTTCTTGTCGATGTAGTTGACCAGATGCGTCAGCGGCACGGTGATCACCAGGTAGAAGACACCCGCCGCGACCAGCGGCGACAGGTTCCCGGTGTTGGCCGCGAGGTCCTGCCCGATGCGGAACAGGTCACGCTGCTCGGCGAGGAAACCGAGGAAGTACACCAGGCTGGAGTCCTTGACCAGCGCGATGAACTGGTTCACCAGCGCGGGCAGCACGCGCCGCACCCCTTGCGGGATGACGACGAGCGCCATCGCCTTGGTGTAGCTCATGCCCAGCGCGCGGCTGGCCTCCATCTGTCCTTTTTCGACACTCTGGATGCCTGCCCGGAAGATCTCGCCGATGTAGGCGGCCGCGATCAGGCTGAGCGCCAGGATGCCCAGCGGGTAGGTGTTCCTGGCCATCGACGGGATGAGGATCCCGCCGCCCTGCCCGATCACCAGGATGGTCAGGATCGCGGGCAGGCCGCGGAAGATGTCGGTGTACACCCGGGCGGGCCAGCGCAGCCACACCTTGGTGGACAGGCCCATGGTGGCCAGCAGCATGCCGAGCACGGTGCCGATCACCGCCGAGAACACCGACATGATCAGCGTGTTCAGCAGGCCGGTCTCGAGGAGGTCCGGGAGGACTTCCCAGATGTAGTCCCAGTTGAGGAAGGTGGTGAAGAAGTCGTTCACTTATCGCTGCCCGGCCTTGAAGTCCGCGGGCACCGGCGCGTTCGGTTCGAACCGCTGGTGCACCTTTTCCCAGGTCCCGTCGGCGATGACCGCCTTGAGACCCGCGTTGATCTTGCCCGCGAGTTCGGTGTTGCCCTTCTTGACGGCGAAACCGTGCGGGATGGTCGTGGTGATCGCCTTGACCACCTTGAGCTTCGCGTCCGGGTTCTTGGCCGCGTAGTCCTCGGCGGTCGCCTGGTCGAAGATCGCGCCGTCGATGGCACCGTTCTTCAGCGCGGCCAGTGTGGCGGCGTCCTGCGGGAACCGCACGGCCTGCGCGGTGGGCGCGTTCGCGGCCAGCCAGCTGTCCGAAACGGTTCCCTGGACGACGCCGATCCGCTTGCCCGCCAAGGAGTTCTCGTCGGTGATCCCGCTGCCTTCGCGGGCTTCGATGCCGAGCGACTGGTAGTTGTACGGCGCCGAGAAGTCGACGGTCTTGCGGCGTTCGTCGGTCTGGGAGATCCCCGAGCTGCCGATGTCGAACTTGCCGGTGGCGACCTGGCTCAGCAGCGCCGAGAACTCCGTGGAGACGAACTCGAGTTTCAGGTTCTGGTTCGCGGCGATGGCCCTCAGCAGCTCGTTGTCGAACCCGGTGAACACGCCGTTTTCCTGATAGGCGTTGGGTTTCGAGTCGCTGAGGGTGCCGACGCGCAGGGTACCCGCGCCGGCGTCCTCACCGCCGCCGCACGCCGCCAGCACCGCCAGGAGGGCGGCGCCGACAGCGGCGGCAAGTGACTTCTTCATCGTGATCCTCACGCCTTGAACTGGTCCGGGACCGGCGCCGTGGGCAGGAACTTCTCGTGCAGTTTCACCCAGGTGCCGTCGGCGATGACCTGCTTGAGGCCGTCGTTGATCTTGGTGAGCAGCTCGGTGTTGCCCTTCTTCACCGCGAAACCGTGCGGCACGTCGGTGGTGAAGGACTTCACGACCTTGAGCTTCGTGTCTGCGCTCTCCTTGACGTTCGTCTCGGCGATCGCCTGGTCGAGGATGTAGGCGTCGACGGCGCCGCTCTTCAGCGCGGCCAGCGCGGGGGCGTACCCCGGGAAACGCACGGCCTGCGCGTCCGGCACGGTCGAGGTGAGCCACTTGTCGCCGACGGTCGCCTGGATGACCGCGACCCGCTTGCCGGAAAGGGCCTTCTCCTCGGTGATCGGCGAGCCGTCCTTGGTCTGGATGCTCATCACTTCGAAGTTGTACGGGCTGGAGAAGTCGACGTTCTTCTTGCGCTCGTCGGTCTGCGCGATGGCCGAGCTGCCGATGTCGAACTGGTTGTTCGCGACCTGGCCCAGCAGCGACGAGAAGTCGGTCGAGGCGAACTCGAGTTTCAGGTTCTGCTTGGCGGCGATGGCCTTCAGCAGTTCGTTGTCGAAGCCGGTGAAGTTGCCGTTCTCGACGTAGATGTTCGGCGGAGCGTCGCTCAGCGTGCCGACACGAAGGGTCTTCTCGGTGGCGGATTCGCCGCCACCGCAGGCGGCGAGCACGGCGACGAGACCGGCGGCCAACGTGGCGAGGAGTATCTTTTTCATCGTTTTCAAATCCCCGCGTTCTGCACGGGCAGGCCGGGGCCGCCCTGTTCGAGTTCCTTGGGCAGCGGCTCGGTCTTGAAGAACCGAGCGTGCAGGCGGGCGACGGTGCCGTCCGCCACGGCCTTCGCGAGGCCGTCGTTGAGCTTCTTCAGCAGGTCCTTGTTGTCCTTGCGGACGGCGAACGCGGACGGCGTGTCCTTGGTCTCGACGGTGTAGCCGAGCTCCAGCGGCACGGCCGGGTTCTGGTCGAGGTACTTCTGCCCGATGTCCTTCGGCACGACCCAGCCGTCGAGGCCGCCGGCCTTCAGCTGCGCGAAACCGGCGTTGTAGTCGGGGAACCGGACGACGTTGGCGCCGGGCACCTTGCCGCTCGCGAAGTCGTCCTGCACCGACGCCTGCACGACGCCGAGCCGCTTGCCGCTGAAGGAGGCGACGTCCTTGAGCGCCGCGCCCTTCTTGGTGACGATCGTGGTGAACCCGGTGGAGTAGCCGTTGCTGAAGGCGACGGTCTTCTTGCGGGCTTCGGTGGTGGAGATCGTGGAGCTGCCGATGTCGAACTTGTTCGTGGCGACGGAGGCCAGCAGACCGGCGAACTCGGTGCCGACGAACTCGACCTCGAAGCCCTCGCGCTTCGCGATGTCGCGCAGCAGCTCGTTGTCGTAGCCGGTGAACGTGCCGTTCTCCAGGTAGATGGACGGCGGCGCGTCGGTCAGGGTGCCGACCCGCAGTTTCTGGCCGCTCGCGCCCGTGTCACCGGAGCCGCAGGCGGCGAGGGCAAGGGTGGCCGCGCCCGCCGTGACGACGGCGACGATTTTCTCCCATGTGGATCTCATCGCTTCTTCCGTGGGTTTCGGCGCCAAGGCGCGATACAAACACGCCAGGCCGCCTCATGGGCGGCCTGGCGCTCCGGGTTCAGCGATCGAGATTAGGCATTTCGCCCGATCGAGTAATCCCATCTCACTCTGTGAACGTCATCGGGTGGGTTCGCTCACACTGCGTGAGGGCGGCTGAAGGGGACTTTGCCCTCATCTCACGCGGCGAAGGATGCTTTCCCCCCGTCACATGCGGGGAAAGCGTCCTTCGGCTGCGGTCAGAGGATCGGGGCAGGCGAGTAACCGGCGGCCTCCGGGAAACGCTCCAGGATGTCCGAGACGCGGGCGGCGATCGCGGCCACCTGACGCGGGGCGACACCGGTGAACGAGATCCGGTCGGCGAGCAGTTTGTCCAGCTCACCGCGGTCGAGCGGGATCCGCTCGTCGGCGGCGAGCCGGTCGAGGAGGTCGTTCTCCGCCAGCCCCTGCTCCCGCATGGCGAGCGCGACGCCGACGGCGTTCTCCTTGATCGCCTCGTGAGCGGTTTCACGCCCGACACCCGCGCGGACCGAGGCCATGAGCACCTTGGTGGTCGCGAGGAAAGGCAGATAGCGATCGAGCTCACGGGCGATGACCGCCGGGAAGGCCCCGAACTCGGCCAGCACCGTGAGGAAGGTCTCCAGCAGCCCGTCCAGCGCGAAGAACGCGTCGGGCAGCGCGACCCGGCGGACGACGGAGTCGGACACGTCGCCTTCGTTCCACTGGTCACCGGCGAGTTCGCCGATCATCGACAGGTAGCCGCGCAGCACGACGGCGAGCCCGTTGACCCGTTCGCACGAACGCGTGTTCATCTTGTGCGGCATGGCCGACGAACCGACCTGGCCCGGTTTGAAGCCCTCGGTGACCAGTTCGTTGCCCGCCATCAGGCGGATCGTCTTCGCCAGGCTCGACGGGGCGGCCGCGAGCTGGACCACGGTGGACAGCACGTCGAAGTCGAGCGAACGCGGGTACACCTGGCCGACGCTGGTGAACACGTTCTCGAACCCGAGGTGCGCCGCGACCCGCTTCTCCAGTTCGTCCAAAGTGGACTCGTCGCCGAGCAGGTCGAGCATGTCCTGCGCGGTGCCGACCGGGCCCTTGATCCCGCGCAGCGGGTACCGGCCGATCAGGTTCTCGAGCCGCTCGAACGCGACCAGCAGTTCGTCGGCGGCGGTGGCGAACCGCTTGCCCAGGGTCGTCGCCTGCGCGGCGACGTTGTGCGAGCGGCCGGCCATCACCGTGTCGGCGTGTTCGACCGCGATCGAGGCGAGGCGCGCCAGCACCGCGCCGACGCGGCCGCGCATCAGCTCCAGCGAGCGCAGCAGCTGCAGCTGCTCGACGTTCTCGGTGAGGTCACGCGAGGTCATGCCCTTGTGGACGTGCTCGTGCCCGGCGAGCGCGTTGAACTCCTCGATCCGGGCCTTCACATCGTGACGGGTGACCCGCTCGCGCGCGGCGATCGAGTCGAGGTCGACCTGCTCCAGCACGCGCTCGTAGTCGGCGACCACACCGTCCGGCACCTCGACGCCGAGGTCGGCCTGCGCCCGGAGCACGGCGAGCCAGAGCTCACGCTCCAGCACGACCTTGCGTTCCGGGGACCAGAGTTCGACCAGCTCAGGCGAGGCGTAGCGGCCGGCGAGCACGTTGGGGATGCGGGGCTTGTCCGTCACGCGGCCAGACTAACCCGGCCGGGATCGGCTCTCGCTCGCGGCCGAACGCCCTCCCGCACTTCGCCCTCCAGTGATTCGTGTCGTGCCCTCCGGCGGATCTCGCGTGCTTGAACCCGGAACACGCGTGACTGAAGGCGGAACTCACGTGATTGGACACCGCACACACGAGTTCCGCCTTCAAATACGCAAGTTCCGTGTTCAAGCACGTGAGTTACGGGTCCGATCACGTGAGTCGCGGAGAGACGGACCACCGCATTCAGAGGGCGAAACGCGGCGGAAGAGAGCGGAGTCAGGCCAGGGCGGTCTGCAGCATCCGGGCGGCGGCGGCGCGCGGCTCCGGGTCGACCTCGATCAGCGCGTTGACCACGGCACCGTCGACCAGGGCGACCAGCCGCTCCAGCTCGGCGGCGTCCACAGGGGTGCCGGAGCGCGCGAAGATCTCGTGGAGCAGTTCGTACAGCTGCGCGGACAGCGTCCGCATCAGGGGCCGAAGGTAGGGACGACGCCCAGTCCCGACGAGGCGCTCGTAGCGCAGCAGGACCGCTTCGGCGTCCGCCTCGCGATCCGGGCGGAGCGGGCCGAGGAGCATGTCCAGCACCAGGTCGACGGTGGCCTCGACCCCGCGGTTGCGGGTCGCCAGCTCGTCGAGCCGGTGCCGCCCGGTCTCCAGTTCCTGGTTCGCGTGGTGCTCGACGGCGGCCGTGACGAGCTCGTCGAGTGAATCGAAGTAGTACGTCGTCGAGGCCAGCGGCAGGCCCGCGCGTTCGGCGACCGCACGATGCCGCACGGCGTCGAAACCGCCCTCGGCCAGCAACGACGCGGCGGCCTCGATGAGCTCGGCACGGCGTCGCTCACCCTTCGGCGTGGTCGCTGCGGCGGTCATGGCGGGCTATTTTGCCAGGTGCCCGGGGAACCCGTCGTCGGACACGGCCTTACTTCCCGGCGTGCCGGCCGTTTTCCAAGAGGTCCGGACCGGCGAAGGCCGGCGATTCCGCGATCTGGAGCGGACCAGGCTCAGTAGCGGGCGGCGAGCACCCCGACAAGCCTGTCGACGTCGGACTCGGCGAACGCGGGCCCGCCCGAGCCGTCGCCGAGACTCACCACGATCACCAGCGATCCCTTGGCGGTGGTCCGCCGCGCGTCGGCGGCACCGGCGGGCATCGGCGGGACGGACGAGCCAGCCGGGAAGACCGCGGCGGAGATCGAGCCGCCCGGCACCTGGAACCCCGCGGACCTGGCTCCCGTCGTACAGATGTCGCCGGGCGTCGACTTGGCGACATCCACGGGGACCGGGAGCTCGCCAGCGAGGGCGGTGGCGAGCTCCCGGTCCACCTGGTCGCACCCGAAGGTGCCTTCGGCCGTCATCTGGCCGGTCTTCTCTGGGCCGCCGCCCCCCTGCTGAGGCGGCGGATTCGAGAAGTTCGAGGGGTCCCCGCTGTCAAGAGGACGTGCGGACGCCGCCCCGGGTTGCCCCGGGGAAGCAGCTTGGTTGTCGGATTTGGCGGCGCTCCCCATCGGGATCTCGGTTCCGCCGAGCACGCCGAACATGCCCACTCCGGCCAGAACCAAGACCACCGCGCTACAGGCCACCGCGATACCGTTTCGGCGTCGGGCAGTGGCGCGTTTGGAGGCGCGGACGACGTCGGCGGTGTCGAAGGACGGCGACGGCGCGTCGCCGGGGGCGTCACGGAACAACGCCTTCAGGTCATTCTCGTCCATCCCGTGCCACCTCCTCCTTCTCCATGACTTGCCTGAGGTTCGCCAGCCCGCGCGCGGTCTGGCTCTTCACGTTTCCTTCGCTGCACCCGAGCGCCTTCGCGGCGGCACCGACGTCCAGCCCCTCGAAGAACCGGAGCACCAGCACCGCCCGCTGTTTCGGGGGCACTTCGCGCAACGCGGCCAGCAGGTCTTCCCTGGTGACGACCTGTTCGCCGAGGTCGAAGCCGTCCTGCGGCGGTTCGGGCAGCTCTTCGGTCTGCCACTCCCGCCGCCATGGCCGCCTCGACTCGTCGATGGCCGCTCTGACCAGCGTCTTCCGCACGTAGGCGTCGGTCGCCGCCCGTTCTCTGATCTTCGTCCACCTCCGGTGCAGCGCGACGAACGCCGTCTGCGCGAGGTCGTCCGCGCGATGCCAGTCACCGCAGAGCATGTACGCGGTCCTGCGCACGGAGTCCCGCTTCGCGGCGAAGTACTCCGCGAACTCTTGTTCGTCGCGCTGGTTCACGCGGTTGTTGTCTCCGCTCTTGCCTCGTCGGTGGGTAGGACGGAACCGGGGGCGTCCACGGTTGCATGAGCGGGCGCGACGGACCAGCCGGGGAGGAGATTCATGGCGAGCCCGTCGATGTGATGTGATCGTACCGTGACCTCGCGCTCTCTCCCGTTGATCGATTTCCGCTCCGACACCGTGACCCGGCCGGACGACGTCATGCGACAGGCCATGGCGAAGGCCGAGGTCGGCGACAACGTCCTCGACGGCGATCCCACCGTCGGCGCCCTCGAACAGCGCGCCGCGGAGCTCCTTGGCATGCCCGCCGCGCTCTGGACGCCGACCGGGACCATGGCCAACCTGATCGCGCTGAGCCTCCACCTCCAGCGCGGAGACAAGTTCCTCGCGCCGCGCGGCTCGCACGTGATCACCGACGAGCTCGGTTCCGCCGCCTGGCTCGCGGGCGGTATGCCGGAGCCGCTGGAGCACGACGCCGGACCCGGACGGCCGACGCCGGAAACGCTTTCGGCCGCGATCGGCAACCCTCGCGGGCCGTACTACGCGCTGCGAACCCCGCTGCTGTGCCTGGAGAACACGCACAACTCGGCGGGCGGCGCGATCACCCCGCCCGACGAGCACGCCCAGCTGGTCGCGGTGGCGAAGGAGGCCGGGCTGACCGTGCACCTCGACGGCGCCCGCCTCTGGCACGCGGCTGTCGCGCTGGGGCTCCCGCCCGCGGCGCTCACAGTCGGCGTCGACACCGTTTCGGCCTGCTTCTCCAAGGGTCTCGGCGCGCCCGTCGGCTCGGTGGTGGCGGGCAGTCGCGAGTTCGTCGAGAAGGCGCGGCGGATGCGCCAGATGCTCGGCGGCGGCGTCCGCCAGGGCGGCGTGCTGGCCGCGGCCGGGCTGGTCGCGCTGGACCGCGTCGGCGATCTGGCCGAGGCGCACGAGAACGCGACCCGGCTCGCGGCCGGGTTCGCCGAACACGGCTGGGAGGTCAACACCCCCGAGACCAACATCGTGCAGGTCACGGCGCCCGACCTCGAAGGCAGGCTGGCATGGCTGGCCGGGCTCGGGATCCGGACGCTGCCCAGCTCGGGCCGGATCCGGTTCGTGACGCACCGGGACCTTTCGGCCGCGGACATCGAAGAAACCCTTCAACGCATCAAGACCGGGGGCTGAACATGAACTGGATCGTCTTCGACTACGGCGACGTCATCAGCAAGCACACCGACGCGCTGCCTGCCCTGGCCGGGGCTTTCGACCTCGAACTCGCCGACTTCGAGCCGCACTACTGGGCCGAACGGGACCGGTACGACTCCGGCGGCACGGACCTCGACTACTGGCAGAGCGTCGGCCGCGCGCTGGACGTGCCGGTCGACAAGGCCTTCGCCGACGAGCTGACCCGCATCGACGTCGCCGGCTGGACGCACCTCGAACCGGACGTGCTCGATCTGCTGGAAGGGCTGCACGAGGCGGGTGCGGCGCTCGCGCTGCTCTCCAACGCGTCGTCGACCTTCGGCCGCTGGGTGCGCGAGCAGGAATGGGCGGACCTGTTCCGCGTGAAGCTCTTCTCCGGCGACCTCGGCTGCATGAAGCCCGACGAGAAGATCTACCGGATCCTGCTCGCCGAACTCGGCGCCGAACCGGCCGACTGCCTGTTCTTCGACGACCGTCAGTCCAATGTGGACGGTGCGAGGGCGATCGGGATGAAGGCCGAACGCTGGGTCGGCGTGACAACAGCGCAATCCGCCTTCGGCTCTTCGGAGGAATAATTCACCCTCGTCGTTCATCCGCTTACCTGCGGTGAAGTAGATGACCTACGCTGGACCCGTCCAGACCGATTCACCCCCGGTAGGTGCCCATGTCAGCGGACCAGCGCCCGTTCGTTCCGGTCGACTTCGACCGGCCGAGCATCGCGCGGGTCTTCGACGCGCTCATGGGCGGCCAGGACAACTACGAGGCCGACAGGGTGGTGCTGCGCCAGATCCTGGAGCTCGCACCGGAATCGCAGGTCATGGCCAAGGAGGTCCGGCACTGGCTGGTCCGCACCGTGCGCTACCTGACCGACCGGGAAGGCATCGACCAGTTCCTCGACCTCGGCTCCGGCTTCCCGACCGTGGACAACACGCATCAGGTCGCGCAGCGGTACAACCCCGAGGCCCAGGTCGTCTATGTCGACCATGATCCGGTGGTCCAGGCGCACGGGCGCGCGATTCTCGCGGCGAACGACTTCGCGCATATGACGGCTGCCGACCTGACCCGGCCGACCGAGGTCGTCGAGGAGCTCAAACGCACCCACCGGCTGGACTTCGACCGGCCCACCGGACTGATCCTGTGCGCGATCGTCCACCACGTCCCGGACCTCGACGAGGCGCGGAAGATCGTCCGCGCCTACGTCGACGCGCTGGCCCCGGGCTCGTTCGTCGCGCTGCTGCACCAGCACAACCCCGCCGACGGCTCTGAAGCGGCCGACATCGCGACGTCGCTCGAGAAGCGCTTCGACGGTACTGGGCTGGACACGCTGTACCGCACGCGTGAGGAGATCGAGTCCCTGTTCGAAGGACTCGACCTCGTGGAACCCGGGCTGACGTACCCGCACCTGTGGTGGCCGGACGGCCCGCGCTTCACCCCGCTTTCGCCCGTGCACTTCACGTCGCTCGGCGGGGTGGCGCGCAAACCTTAACGCAGCTGCTTCGGGGTGCCCTTGCCCTTGATGGCGCCATAAGCGGCCGTGCCGAGGAAGACCGCACCGCCGATGACGGCGATCCAAAACACGGCCTTCACGAGGAAACCGAGCACGGACCCGAGCACCATGAAGGCGACCCAAGCCAGGATCAGCCCGCCGACGATCTTCCAGAACATGGCATCCTCCGATTGCCTCACCGTGCCCGAGCGGGCCCGGTGAGTCCAGGTTGTCAGGCGAAGCTCGTAAGCGCCTTCGTTCTGCCTAACGTTCAGGGTGAATTCCGGGTTCCCCCTGACCCGGTGAGCCAGTCGCCGAGCCTGCGGACCCCCTCGTCGATGTCCTCGCGCGAGCCCGCGAACGAGAACCGCACGAACCTGCCGCCGTCGACGGGGTCGAAGTCGATGCCAGGGGCGATCGCGACGCCAGTGTCGGCGAGGAGGCGCTGACACCAGCTGAGGCTGTCGTTCGTGTACTCGGAGACGTCGGCGTAGGCGTAGAAGGCGCCTTCGGCCGGCGCGAGCTTGTCGATGCCGATGCCTTTGAGGCCGGTGAAGAGCGCGTCGCGGTTCGCGCGGTAGCGCTCGACGTGGCCGTCGGCCTCCGCGTACGACTCCTGGGTGAACGCGGCGATCGCGGCGTGCTGGGAGACCGCGGGCGGGCAGATGGTGAAGTTGCCGGTCAGGACGTCGATCGCGCGGTGCAGCCGCTGCGGCGCGAGCATCCAGCCGAGCCGCCAGCCCGTCATGGCGAAGTACTTGGAGAACGAGCCGAGGACGAGCGCCTCCCGCCCGTACTGCCAGGCGCAGTCGAGTCCGGCCCCGTAGGAGATCCCGTGGTAGATCTCGTCGCTGATCAACTGGACGCCGTGTGACGCGCACCAGCCGCTGATCGCGGCGAGTTCGCCCGGCGGCAGGACGGTGCCGGTGGGATTGGCGGGGCTGGCCACGATGAGTCCCTTGATCGGCCCCAGTTCGTCGAGCAGGCCGACCGTCGGCTGGAAGTTCGTTTCGGCCCCGGTGGCGAACTCGACGACCTCGCAGCCGAGCACCTTGAGCAGGTTGCGGTAAGCCGGGTAGCCGGGACGCGCCATCGCGACGCGGTCGCCCGCCTCGAAGGCACTGAGGAACGCGAGCAGGAAGCCGCCGGAGGAACCGGTCGTCAGGATGACGTCCTGCGGGCTCACGTCGACCGGGTACGTGCGGTCGTAGTGCGCCGCGACGGCCTCGCGCAGCTCCAGGATGCCGAGTTGCTCGGTGTAGCCGAGGGTGTGGTCCTTCAGCGCCCGCTGGGCGGCTTCGAGCACCGGCCGCGGCGCCGGCGCGGACGGCTGCCCGGCGACCAGCGGGACCAGGTCCCCGTGACTGCGTTGCCGGGCCTGCGCGGCCGAGAGGACGTCCATGACGTGGAACGGCGGGACATCGGAGCGGGCGGCGGGACCGGGGAAGGACATGGGGTGAGGCTAACTCGCCTTCGCCACGAGAACCGAGAAGCCGTCGAGGAGCCGCTGAAGGCCGAACTCGAAGAGCGTGTCGAGGTCGTAGTCGAACGGGGCGCGCGAAACGACGCCGGCGAAGTTCGGGAAACGACCGCCGGAGACCAGGTCCCAGAGGATCGGTTCGTGCTCGGCGAGCCAGGCGTCGGCCGAGACCGCCGTCCCGGATTCACTCTCGGCCTCGGCCTCGAAGTTGAGGGCGATGCCGCGGACGTGGGTGAAGATCGTGATGTGCGCGTACATGATCGTCGACGCCGGGAGGCCGTGACCGTCGAGTGCGCGGGTGGCCCAGTCCGCGTGGCTCAGCAGGTTCGGCAACGGCTGCGGGCGGGTGATCGAGAGCGCCTGCGCGAGCCAGGGATGCCGCCGGAACAAGGCCCATTGGGCCCTGGCCATCAGCTCCAGCTGGGCACGCCAGCCGGGCGGAGGTTCGGGCGGGAAGCGGATCTCGCCGAGGGCCAGGTCGGCCATTTCGAGAATCAGCTCTTCCTTCGCGGTGACATGGCGATAAAGCGCCATCGTCGCGACGCCGAGACCGGACGCGACGCGGCGCATCGAAAGCGCGCGGATGCCCTCGGCGTCGGCGATCCGGATCGCGGCCTTCACCACCCGCTCGCGGGACAGCTCCGCCTCGGTACGTGGTGCGGGCTTCCGGGTGCGGCTCGCGACGACCGTGCCCGCGCCGGGTTTGGCGACGACCAGGCCGTCCCGTTTGAGCGTGGCGAGCACCTTCGTCGCGGTCGCCATCGCGACGCCCCACTCCGCGATGATCCGGCGCGTCGACGGGACCTTGTCGCCTTCGCGCAGCTCACCGGCGACGATCCGGCGGCGGATCTCGGCGGCGATCCGCAGGTAGGGCGGCTCGGCCATGGACGACTCCTTGCCGTAGTGCGCTTCGCTTGCCTTCGACTGCCGCACTACCTTAATCGCACTAGTGCACTGGAGTAAATCAGTTCGTTTTCCTGGGCGCCGGTAGTAGCACTCATACGGTGTACGCAGTGCTTCAATACACCGTACACAGGGAGTTGACATGCGGAAGGTCCTGATTTCGGGGGCGGGAATCGCCGGTACGACGCTGGCGTACTGGCTGCGACGGCACGGTTTCGCGCCGACGGTCGTCGAGCGGGCTCCCGCGCCCCGGGTCGGCGGTCACGCGGTCGACATCCGCGGCACCGCGCTCGGCGTCGTCGACCGGATGGGGGTGCTCGGGCGCCTCCGGGAACTGAAGACGGACATGCGCGGGATGTCGTTCGTGAACGGCGAGGGCAAGTCACTGGCGAAGGTCGCCGACCACACGCTGACCGGCGGGCTCACCGACAGCGACGACGTCGAGATCCTGCGAGACGACCTCACGGACACACTGGCGTCGGCGGCTCAGGAAGGCGTCGAGTACGTCTTCGGGGACTGGATCACCGGGATCGTGCAACGGACCGACTGCGTCCGGGTCACCTTCGCCCGCGGCGAGACGCGGGACTTCGACCTCGTCGTCGGCGCGGACGGACAGCACTCGGCCGTCCGATCACTGGTTTTCGGTGCGGAGAAACAGTTTTCGCATCATATGGACACCTTTCTCGCGGTGTTCACCGTGCCGAACTTCCTCGATCTGGACCGCTGGCAGACGTTCCACATGACGCCGGGGAAACTGGCGGGCCTGTACAGCGCGCGAAACAACACGGAGGCGCGGGCGATGCTCGGCTTCCAGTCACCGGAACTCGACTTCGACCGGCATGATCCCGAGCAGCAAAGGAAACTGATCGCCGACCGTTTCCTCGGCCAGGGCTGGGAAGTGCCTCGGCTGCTGCGGGAGATGGAGACGAGCGAGCTGTACTTCGACGCCATGACCCAGATCCGGATGGACCGGTTCACCGAAGGGCGGGTCGCCCTGGTGGGCGATGCGGGCTACGGCCCTTCGCCACTTTCGGGACAGGGCACGAGTTTGGCGCTCGTCGGGGCTTACGTGCTCGCCGGTTCACTGGCCTCTTCGCCGGACCATCGCGCCGCTTTTGCCTCCTACGAAAGGGAAATGCGGCCGTTCATCCGGTTGAACCAGGCGCTGGCGGCTCTGAACCAGAAGAAGCAGAGCCGGTTTCAGCAGTGGAAGCAGATCCAGTCGATGCGGATGCTGCCGTATCTGCCGTTCCGGGATCGGCTGATGAAAGCGGCCATGCGGCCACTGACGGAAGCGGCTAACGCGTTGGTACTGAAGGACTACTGAGGCTCCGGCGCGTTTGGGCTCGTGAGTGGCAAGGCTCGGATAAGTGGAGGGCCGAGGGGCACGACCTTGATCCGGGACCGGGTGACCTCGCGACGGTATCGCCGGCAAAGGCAAAGGTGTCTTGTCGGTCGGAGTGAAGAGGACTTTCGCCGCATCGCATGCGGGGAAGGAGCCTTCGCGTCACGTCCGCAAAGGTTCCGGTGCCCTGAACCGCGCCGCGGAATATCAAGTCACCGAACCCCAGAGTGCCCCCGATGTGGCATTGGGGACACTCACCGATGCTGTTGGTTTATTCGGGGTGGTGGCGTCTACGCTGGTCAGGGTCTTGTGATGATCGCGGATCTGTGGAGTGTGGCTGCTGATGTCGTTGAAGCCGGTGC
>NZ_JBHRWK010000052.1:0-996 GCF_042647925.1 Amycolatopsis speibonae | reverse complement strand
CTAGATGATTGATTCCGTGAAGATCACGTGAAGGAGGCCGGTGTGATGGCCGGGAGGAGGGTGTCCAAGATCAAACCGTGACGAAAGAACTGAACACCCTCCTGACCGCACTCTACGTGCTGATCGATGACCAGGTCGTCCCGGCTCGCACGGGACGGGGCCGTCGCCCTCTGTTCACTGACAGTGAGTTGCTTACGCTGGCGGTGGCTCAGGTCCTGCTGCGCTATAACGGCGAGCGCCGCTGGATGCGGCACGTGCACAGCAACCCCGAACTGCTGGCCATGTTCCCGCACGTGCCTCGTCAGTCTGGATACAACAAGCGTTTAAGGAACGCGCAACCCTTGTTGTGCAAGGCAATCATCATACTGGCCGCGTGCTGCCCGTCCTGGTTCGACGACCTGTGGATCACCGACGCCACAGCGGTGCCCTGCGGTATGTCCCGGGAGACGGTGAAACGCTCGGACCTGGCCGACTACGCCCACTATGGTTACTGCGCGTCACATTCTCGGTTCTATTGGGGCCTGAAGCTCTACCTCGTGTGCACCGGGGACGGGATGCCGGTCATGTGGTGCCTGGCCGACCCCAAGATCGGCGAACGCGAGGTGCTGTCCGCGCTACTGGACAACAACCACCACCTGATCCGCAACGGCCAAGTCTTGTTGGCCGACAAGGGTTTCTCCGGCACAGAGTTCAAGAAACTCACCGAGTCGAAACAGTTGCGGCTGCTACGCCCGGACCGCAAGGACGAGACCTACCGCAACGGCAACCTCGGCGGTGTGCGCCAGTGGATCGAGTCGGTCAACCAGACCCTCAAAAGCCAACTCGGCCTCGAACAGCACGGCGGACGCACCCCGGCAGGCGTGTTCACCCGCACCGCCCAGCGCCTGCTCGCCATGTCCGCAGGCATCTGGCACAACTGGCAAACCGGCGTGACCAGCAAACGCTCACTCATCGCCTACGACCACTAACACCAACTTCACGGAATCAATCATCTAG
>NZ_JBHRWK010000051.1:0-23172 GCF_042647925.1 Amycolatopsis speibonae | reverse complement strand
CCCGACGGTGCACTCGGTGGTCGCCGGGCCGAAGCCGCCGACGGGGGAAGACGCCCTGAAGCTCGCCCCGGCGCTGGTCGCCGCCCGGTTCGAGACGCTTTCCGCGGCGGCGGAGGGGTGTGACGCGATCCTGGCGACAGGATTGCTGCCGGTCGGCGCGCGAGACGTGGCCGAAAAGCGGGGAATCCCCTATGTGTACGCGTGTTTCCACATCTTCGGGCTGCCGTCGCGGCAGTTCGCCCCGGGGTTGCGGCCGGGCACGCCGTCGCCGGAGGGCGAGACCGACAACCGGGTGCTGTGGCAGCAGGACGCCCAACGGGTGAACGCGTTGTACGGCGGGGCGCTCGCCGGTCATCGGGCGGCGATCGGGCTGCCGCCGGTGGACAACGTCCGTGACCACGTCTTCACCGGCAGGCCGTGGCTGGCGGCGGACGCGATCCTGTGCCCGTCGGAAGGAATGACGGACCTCGACATCGTCCAAACAGGAGCGTGGATCCAGCCCGACGACCGGCCGCTGCCGGACGAGCTGGAGAAGTTCCTGAACGCCGGTGAGCCCCCGGTGTACGTGGGCTTCGGCAGCATGGCTGCCTACGCGCCGAAGGACATCGCCCGGGTGGCCATCGAGTCCCTGCGGACACTGGGGCGGCGCATCCTGCTCGCCCGCGGCTGGGCCGGACTGGCCTCGATCGACGACGCCGACGACTGTTTCGTCGTCGGCGAGGTCAACCACCAGGCGCTCTTCCGCCGAGTGGCCGCCGTCGTGCACCACGGCGGCGCGGGGACCACGACGACGGCCTCCCGCGCAGGCGCGCCCCAGGTGGTCGTCCCCCGGATCGCGGACCAGCCGTACTGGGCCGCACGGGTGGCCGAACTGGGAATCGGTGTGGCGCACCAGGATCCGACGCCGACCGTCGAGTCGCTGTCGACCGCGCTCACCACGGTCCTGTCGCCCGAGACCCAGGCGCGGGCGAAGGCGGTGGCCGACACGATCCGGACCGATGGGGCGACTGTAGCGGCGAAGCTGCTCTTCGACACCGTCGACGCTTAGAGCTGACTCTGGCGTTCGGCGCCGACTGGGTGGATTTTGGTGCGTTGGATGACCAGAAATCCACACAGTCCCGCGTGATCGGACCGTGAAGGACTCCTTCCCTACCGTCAGGGTAGGCAAGGAGGCCTTCACGGACCGGCCCCGCGAACAACCCCCAGCCGGAACACCCCTCAAGAGAACCGCCGAACGTCAGCGCCCCGACCCGACAGCCGGCTTGAGCGTCTCTTCGCACCACTGCCGGAAGGTCGTCGGCGTGGTGGCCTCCGGCGTCCGCGGCGTGGCGCTGTCGATGCCCGCCTCCTTGGCGACCATCATGTCGACCACGCCCTGGGCCATCGCTTCGGACCAGCCGTGCTCGAGTCGCGTCGCGCGGAAAGCGTCCATGGAGACCTGCTGGTAGCGCACCGGTCGCCCGAGGACGTCGGACATGATCTCCGCGAGTTCGTTCTGCGACAGGTCTTCCGGGCCGAGCACCGGGACGTCGGCCACGCCGTCCCACGACGGGTCGAGCAGCAGCCCGGCGGCGACGGCGGCGATGTCGCGGGTGGCGCAGGTCGGTGCCTTGCGGTCGCCCGAGACCGGGGCGAAGAAGACGCCGTTCGTGCCGATGGAGTCGGCCTGCCACAACAGGTTGTCCATGAAAGTCGGCATCGCCAGCGCCCGGTAGTGCACGCCCGTGGCGGCGATCAGGTCGTCCATGGCCCACGAGGCCGACAGGTATCCGGCGTTCTCCTCGACGCCGCGGCCGAGGGCCGAGATGCCGACCACCCTGGCCACGTCGTGTTTCTTGAGGGCCGAGCAGGCGGGCCGGGTGAAGTCCAGATAGGCGGCCTCGAGGCTTTCGGCGCGGTGATCCGCGGCGACCAGCCAGAACACGGTGTCGGCGCCGGCGAAGGCTTCGTCGACGACGGCGGCGTCGCTGTGCGAGCCCTTGACGACTTCGACGCGCTCACGGACGTGATCGGCCAGCCGGGCGGGGTCGCGGGCGATCACGCGGATCGGCTCGCCGCTTTCGAGGAGGGTGCTGAGCACCCGGCTGCCGATCTGTCCGGTCGGCGCGGTGACGACGATCATGAAGACTCCGAGGTGATAGGGGGTTTTCGACGTCACCGAGTCAAGCCGGGATCAGCGCGGAGCTGAAGGACCGGCTCGGTCGCCATTGATACCCTGGGGATATGAGTGACCTGGAGACGCGGCAGCTCCGCTACTTCGTGGCGGTCGCGGAGGAGCTTCACTTCGGACGGGCGGCCGAGCGGCTTTCGATGGCGCAGCCGCCGCTGTCGAGGGCGATCCGGGACCTTGAACGACGGCTGGACGTCCAGTTGCTCGAACGCACCACCCGCCAGGTCACGCTGACGAGGGCGGGCGAAGTGCTCCTGCGGGATGCCAGGACTGCGCTCGAAGCGGTCGCCGCGGCCGAACGACGGGCACGGCAGGCCGGTCGCCCCGATCCGCGGCTGCGGCTGGCGCTGAAGGCCGACCACGACGCCGGGCTGTTGCCGAAGATCATCGAAGCCTACGAAGCCGAAGACGGCGCTCTGCCGATCGAACTGATCCTCGGCGGCCGGGGCGAACAGCCGCGGCAGCTCCGTGACGGGCGGGCGGACGTGGCGCTCGTCCCCTCCCCCTTCGACACGCGCCGCCTGGACTTCGAGCCGTTGCTGACCGAACCCCGGCTGGCGGCGGTGGCGGCGAACGATCCGCTGGCGGCCAGGTCACGGCTGACCCTGGCGGATCTGGAGGGACGGCTCCTTCCCGACGGCGCGCCCGCCGACCACGGTCCTTCGACCGGTCCGCCCGTCACGGTGGTGCCCCACGGTCCCGTCTCCGACCTGACACAGATCCTCAAACTGGTCGAACTGGGCACCATCGTCTGTTTCCTGCCCGTGTCCGTCGCGGATCGCTATCGCCGGACGGGCATCGCGTACCTGGCCGTCGACGACCTGGAGCCCACGACGCTCGCCGTGATGTGGCCGCAGGACTCCCGTTCACCGGCCGTCGCCGCCTTCGTCCGCGCGGCCACCACGGTGGTGTCGAGCGCCTACGCCCTCGGTCAGCGGAGCTGAACGCGGCTCAGCAGCCTGTCCACGACGTCGGGCAGCGGCTGGTCGTCCGAGCCTTCCAGCCACAGCACGTTCCCGGTCCGCAAGGTGGCGAGGAAAGTCGCCGCGGTGAGCCGGGCCAGCTCCTGATCGAGACCGTGCCCCCGGTCGAGCAGCACCGCGATCAGGTCGCGTTCGAGAGCGATCTGGTCACCGGCCTGCCGCGCGAGCAGCGACGGGTGCCGCCGCAGCAACCTCAGCTGCGCCACCCACTCGCGGTCGGGGACGGGGCGTGCCCGGTACAGGTCCTGGCAGGCCGCGCGCAACGCCTGCCACGGCTTCTCGCCTGACGGCCTGCCTTCGACCAGCGAAACCAGCAGCCCGGTCCGCTCGCGGTCGGCGTGCAGGATCGCGTCCTCTTTGTTCGCGAAGTAGTTCGAGAACGTCCGCCGGGACACCCCCACCGCGTCGGCGATGTCCTCGACCGTCACGCCGTCGAGACCGTGCTCCATCGCCAGGCGAAGCGCGGCCTCGTGCAGCGATTGCCGCGTCGCCGCCTTCTTTCGGGTGCGGAGCGTATCGAGGGTGTCCACAAGGACAGCGTAGCGAGGGGAATAAAGTTCCCACTGTGCAAGTTTGCACAATGGGCAATAATCGCCCCGAACGCTTGAAAGGACGCCATGAAGACCGAAGGAACGGCGGAGGCACCGTCCGGGGCAATGGGGCACCGCCAGGTGCTCGAATCGCTGTCCGGCCTGCTGCTCGCGCTGCTCGTGGCGATGATCAGTTCGACGGTCGTATCGACCGCCCTGCCGTTGATCATCGGCTCGCTGAACGGCTCGCAGACGCAGTACACGTGGGTGGTCACGGCCACCCTGCTGGCCGCGACGGCCACTACCCCGATCTGGGGCAAACTCGCCGACCTGTTCAACAAGAAGACGCTGGTCCAGGTCGCGATCGTGATCTTCGTGATCGGCTCGATGATCAGCGGGTTCAGCCAGAACACCGGACAGCTGATCGCCGCCCGCGCGTTCCAGGGCATCGGCGTCGGCGGCCTGCAGGCGCTGGTCCAGGTCGTGATCGCGGCGATCATCCCGCCGCGTGAGCGTGGCCGCTACAACGGTTACCTTGGCGCCGTCATGGCTGTCGCCACGGTCGGCGGCCCGCTGCTCGGCGGCCTGATCGTGGACGTGCCGTGGCTGGGCTGGCGGTGGTGCTTCTTCGTCGGCGTGCCGATCGCGGCGGCGGCGTTCATCGTGCTGCAGCGGACCCTGAAGCTGGAGACAGTCCGCCGGGAGAACGTCAAGGTCGACTACCTCGGCGCGGGGCTCATCGCCGCGGGCGTGAGTGTCCTGCTGATCTGGGTCTCGTTCGTCGGCAACAGCTTCGACTGGCTGTCGTGGCAGACGGCTCTCATGGTGGCGGGCGGCGTCGTGCTCCTCGCGCTCGCCTTGGTGGTGGAACGGCGGGTCAGCGAACCCGTCGTGCCGTTGCACATCATCACCCAGCGCACCCCCGCGCTGGCGATCGTCGCGAGCCTCGCCGTCGGGATGGCGATGTTCGGCGGCGCGGTGTTCCTCGGCCAGTACTTCCAGGTCGGCCGCGGATACTCCCCCACCGAAGCCGGTCTGCTGACCATCCCGCTGATGGCGGGTGTGCTCGTGTCCTCGACCGTGTCCGGCCGCCTGATCAGCCGCACCGGACGGATCAAGCCGTACATCGTGGCAGGCACCATCACCCTGGTGATCGGGTTCCTCGGGCTGGGCACGGTCGACCACGCGTCGCCGCTGTGGCTGGTCGGCATCGCGATGGCGGTCGTCGGCGTCGGTGTCGGCATGACGATGCAGAACCTCGTGCTCGCCGTGCAGAACACGGTGCCGTTGCGGGATCTGGGCTCGGCCAGCGCCTCGGTCACGTTCTTCCGGTCGCTCGGCGGCACCATCGGAGTCTCGGTGCTGGGCGCGGTGCTCGCGAACCGGGTCACCGCCGACCTGTCCACCGCGCTGCACGCGCCGGCGGGCCAGGCGTCGACGGGCAGCGTCAGCGCGCTGAACCTCAAGGCGCTGCCGCCGGAGGTCCAGACGATCGTGCACACCGTGTACGGCGACGCGACCGCGCACATCTTCCTGATCTCCGCGGCGGTCGGCGTCGTGGGCGTGATCGCGGCGCTGCTGCTCAAACCGCTCACCCTGCGCACCACCCTCGACGTGGAGGCGAAGACGGAAACCCCGGCGTCCGACCCGGTCGCGCGGTAGGCGCGCGATGAACGGGAACGCCGCCGGGGCCTTCGAGTCCACTGTGGAGCGTTTCGGCCCGCCCCGGCAGCACTCGGGGCGGGCCATCCTGGCCGGGGTCGACGGCTCCGACACGGCGATGCGGGCGGCCGCCTTCGCCTTCGGGATGGCACGGCGTGAGAGCGGCAGGCTGATCGTCGCCTTCGTCGTCTGCCGCACGGCGCTGACCAACCTCGGACCGGCTGTCGCGGCGACGGTGGAGCACGACACGACACTCCAGCTCTACGCCGAACTCCGCGATCAGATCCGCGAGGCGGCCGAAGAGCTGGAAGTGCCGGTCAGTTTCCTGAAGACCTTCGGCGATCCGTACACCGCGCTCCGTGACACCGCCGACCGCAGCCAGGTCGACACGGTGGTGGTCGGCGCGTCACAGAAGGCGGGACACCGGTTCGCCGGCTCGGTCGCGACGAAGCTCATCAAGACCGGGCACTGGCCGGTACTCGTGGTCCCGTAGAAACCTGTTTCCCGGCACCCGGCTCCTGGCCGAGCAGGAGTGCCCCGAACAGGATCGCGGCGGCGGGTTGCAGCATGAGCACGGCGGACCCGCCGCTCGACGGCAGGGCGGACAGGGCCTTCCCGATCAGGAGCCAGCCCGCCACCTGCGCTGTCACGGCCAGCGCGAGCAGCCACAGCAGCAACGAACAGGGATCACTGCCCGCGGCACCGCCGTCCGCCAGTCCTCCGGCGAGTGCCGTCCCCCGCCGGCATGACCGGGATCGACAGCCAGAACAGCCGCGACGGCCGCTCGCCGAACCACAGCAGCCCGGCCAGCGGGACGAGGACGACCTGGACGTTGACCAGTGCCGTGGCGACCCCCGCGCCGACGGAGAAGATCGCTTCGCTCCACAGCACCATGTCGATCCCGAGCAGGACACCCGCCAGCAAGTGCCGTCGTCGAGCTCACACCGGACAGCGCGACGAGCGGGGCGGACAGGGCGATCGCGAGGGCTCCGAGGACGCCTTGCCCCCTCGGATCGGCGAGAATTCTGTGCTGGGCCATGGTTTTGATTCGATCGCACGAAGACGGGGAGGACCAGCGAGATCCTCTTACCCCGAGGGTTAAGCTCGGCTGATGAGTGGCGATCTGTCCAATGTGGAACGGCTGCGGATGCTGCACGCGGTGTGGCGGCGGGGCTCGCTCGCCGCGGCGGCCGAGGTGCTGCACGTGACGCCGTCGGCGATCTCCCAGCAGCTGACCAAACTGGAGCGGGAGGCGGGCACCGCGCTCCTCGTGCGGCACGGCCGCGGCGTCCGGCTCACCGGGGGTGCGACCCGGGCCTGGGGCGCGGAGGGCGGGTGAGGTCGTGAGTGTTTCGGGTCGTTCTAACGACACTTATCACTCACGACCACAGAGGGCGTGGTCGATCACCGGGTCCAGCGGGTTTCCCTCCGGCGGTTCGGCGCCGGGGTGGTAGGGCGTCAGGGTGTTCAGCGAAACCATCACGCTGCGTTTGCCGTCCTCGGTCACACCGTTGCCCGTCGAGTTGCCGGGCAACGAGCCGCCGTGGCCCCAGTAGGCGCCGCAGGAGCTGGTCAGCTTCATGAGCCCCAGGCCGTATTCCCCGAGTCCCGGAGCGGGCACGGTCTTCTTCATCTCGGCCAGCAGCGCGGGCTTGAGCACCCTGCCGCCCAGCAGCGCCCGCAGGAACTTGTTGCCGTCCTCGGTGGTGCTGTTGATCGAACCGTCCGCTCCCCCGCCCATCGACGGATTCATCAGCGTCACGTCCACCCGCCGTCCGAGCCGCGGCGGATTCGAGCCCTCGACGACGAACCGGTCGTAGCCCCTGGCGTGCGGAGCGGGGAGGAACGGCGAGGTGTGGGGCAAGGACGTTTCCCGCAGGTCGAGCGGGCGGACGATGCGGTCGGTGATCTCCTGCCGCCAGTCCCTGCCGGTCACCTTCTCGGTCACCATCCCGGCGAGCACGTAGTTGGTGTTGGAGTAGCTCCAGCTCATCCCGGGCGCGAACTCCGGCGGCTTGCCGACAGCCAGCTTCACCGCCTCGGACGCGCTGAGCTTGTCGAACCGATGGCGCAGGAAGCCCTTCTCGGTGAAGAGGTCGAGCTCCGCCATGTAGTCGTGCAGGCCGCTGGTGTGCTGCAGCAACTGCCGGACGGTGATGGCGCGGCCGTCGTTGCCGTTGCCGCTCACCACGCCGGGCAGCCACCGGTCCACGGTGTCGTCCAAGGAAAGCCGTCCCTCGCCGACGAGCTGGAGCATCGTCGCGGACAGGAAGGTCTTGCTGAAACTGGCTATCCGGAAGTGCGCGTTCCACGGCATCGGGGTCCCGGTCCGCAGATCGCCGTGACCGCTACGCACCTTGACGCTGCCCTTGGCCGTGCTCAGTTCCACGAGCACGCCCGGAGAACCGTTCGCCACCAGCACGTCGGCGTCGCGCTGCAAGGTCCGCTGCGACTGCGATGCCGCGGACGCGACGGCCGGGGAAACGAGCGTTGCCGCGCACACCGCGACGATGACCACTGAAGTTCGTTTCATATCGGCAAAACTACGAAGTATCGGCCCGGCAGGCATCGGCTTCGAGGCGGAAACCGCCTACCCCCACGGTGCTAGCCATGGAACGGCCTTCTCAGGGTTCAGCCCTTACACGATCATTCCCGGCATCACGAGGGCCAGCCGCGCCACCGGCGGCAGCGGAGCCTGTTCCGGCGCGGCCCGGAAGGCCTGGATCACGAACGCGGCGAACCGCCGGGACGCGGCGACGCGCGCGGCGGGCGAAGTGGCCTGGATCCCGTTGTTGGCCATGAGCATGAGGATCAGGTCTTCGAGAACGAAGTCCGAGCGCAGTTTCCCGGCTTCCTTGGCCCGGCCCGCCAGCTCGGCGATCGCCTTGAGCGCGTGGTCGCGATCCGCGGTGAAATCCACCGCCTTGGGGAAGGCCGACACGAAAGCCGCGGTGAAACCCCTGTCGCACGAGTGCAGCTCGCAGATCTTCTCGATCACGGAACAGAAACCGCGCCACGGATCCGGATCGGCGAGCCCCTCGTCGACGACGACGTGGCAGGTGCTCATCTGGTCGGCGAAGGCCTCTGTCGCCAGGATCTCCTTGGTCGGGAAGTGGCGGTACAGCGTGGCGGGGCCGACATCGGCGCGGCGCGCGACCTCCCGCAGCGGCACGTTCAAACCTTCGGAGGCGAACAGCGCGCGAGCCGCTTCGAGGATGCGTTCGCGGTTGTCCAGGGCGTCGGAGCGCGGGATTCGAGGCAAACGACTGGTCACCGCTCTCACTTTAGCCAAAACGGACGGGGGCGTCCGTTAACGTCCGCCTGACCAGCGATCGAAGACCGAGGAGACAGAAATGCGAGCAGTCGAGATCCGGAAATTCGGCGCCCCCGAAGGACTGGCCGTCATCGACCTCCCTTCGCCCGTTCCAGGCCCTGGGGAAGTGCTGATCGACGTGGAAGCGATCGGTGTCGGCGGCGTCGACACCGTGATCCGGAGCGGGGCTCTCGGCGGCTTCGGTTTCCAGGAAGGGTTCGTTCCCGGCAACGAGGTGGCGGGCACCGTCGCCTCGGTCGGCGACGGCGTCGACCCGTCCTGGACCGGACGGCGCGTCTGGGCGTTCACCGGTGAAGGCGGCGGCTATGTCGAGCGAACGACGATCCCCGTCGAGAAGGTCGTGCCGCTCCCCGGGAAGCTGCCCGCCGACGCGGCGGTCGCCCTCGGGACTTCCGGCATGGTGGCGCATTTCGCGCTCGCGCACGCCCGTTTCGCTCCCGGTGAAGCGGTGCTCGTGCGCGGGGCGGCCGGCAGTATCGGGATCATGACGGTGCAGCTCGCGGCGGCCGGTGGCGCGAGCGCGGTGGCTGTCACGACGTCCTCGGCCGAACGCGGCGAGCGCCTGCGCGAGCTGGGCGCGACCCACGTACTCGACCGTTCCGGCGCCGGGGACGGCCCCGCGGGATACGACGTCATCATCGACATCGTGTCCGGTGTGGACATGCCGTCCTTTTTCGACCGGCTCGAACCGAACGGCCGTCTGGTGACCGTCGGCGTGGTCGCGGGCATGCCACCGGCGGACTTCGGCACGAAGCTGCTGGCGGCGTTCCGCAAGTCCCTGTCGTTCGCGGCTTTCAGCGCGGACTCGATCCCCGAAGCGGATCGGCGGGCGGTGAGCGCGGCGCAGTTCGAGACGGCCGCCCGCGGCGGACTGCGTTCGGTGGTGCACGAGCTGCTGCCGCTGGAGAAAGCCGTTCTGGCGCACCGGAAGATGGACGACGGCGAAGTGTTCGGCAGGATAGTGCTGACTCCCTAGCCCGGTCCTTTGTGGAGTTCGCTTTCACCCGGTCAGTGCACTTTCCCCCATCGCGTGCGCCCGCGCACTAGGCTGCCCACTCGTGCCCGATCCGTCCAGCCCAGAGGCGGCGCCGATGCCAGGGGAACCCGGCTTCACCGCGGTCGACCTGCGACCGCTCACCGCCGGGGAGGGCACCAGTGCCTACTGCGTGAACGACGCCGGGATGATCGTGGGCGAGTCGGGTTCGCGGCCGGTGCGCTGGGACAGCGACGGAAGTCCTTCGCCCTTGCCGATCCTCGACGGCTGTTCGGGCGGCCGCGCCGTCAGCGCCAACGCCGCCGGTGTCATCGCGGGCGCGCTCTACACCGGCGAGTACCTCAGGCCCGTGTGCTGGCGGCCCGACGGCCGGGTGCACGCGCTCGAACTCCCCCTCGGCATGATCTCCGGCACGGCGTGCCGGGTGAACGAACGCGGGTCGATACTGGGAAACGCGATGCGGCCGGGCTTCCGCTGGCGGGCGCTGCGCTGGGAACCCGGCGGCGAAGCGGTCGAACTCGACGCCCTGCCCGGCGACGGCGAGACCCACGGTCACGACCTGAACGGGCTGGACGAGGTCGTCGGATCGGCCAAGAACGGCACGGGTACCCGGACAGCGGTGCGCTGGAGTCCCTCGGGGAAGATCAGCAAACTGCCCCCGCCCCGCCGCTCGACCGCCTGCGGCATCACCGATTCCGGCGCCATCCTCGGCGACGGTGTCGTGTGGAACCGCGAGGGAGGCACCGTCCTGCTGACCGGCGGGCCGGAGTTCTCCGCCGGACAGGTCGTGCGGATCACCGGGCAGGGTGTCACGATCGGCTGGGGCGTGACCCCGGACCGGCAGGGCACCTGCGCGCGCTGGGATCGCGACGGGCGGCCCACCGTGCTCCGTCCCCTGCCTTCGGACATCGCCAGTACGTGTTACGACATCGACGACGCCGGGACGGTCGTCGGCGAGTCCGTGAGCCAGGGAGCGGTGCGGCCGGTCCGCTGGGACGCCGACGCGACACCGTTCCCGCTGCCCTCGCCGCGCGGTCTCACGGCGATCATGGCCCAGCACATCACCGCGAACGGCGCCGTCATCATCGGCTACGGCTTCGACGCGGAGAACTCCAGCTATCGCGGGATCGCTTGGCACCGCACGTGATCAGCTTGAGGTCGCGTGTTCCTCGACCGTCCACGACCGGGTCCGGGAGCGGTCGAGGAACCGGGCTTCGTCCTCGGCGACCCCGGAATCCTCGGCGAGCACGAGGGCGAGCCAAGCGTCGCGGGTGGCCTCGTCGGCGAACTTCAGGTGCGTGATCACGTCGAAGTCGGCGGGGAAACGGCGTGAGCCGGGCTCCGGCAGGTAGTTCCGGGTGTAGAGGGCGGGCGACGGCGCGAGGCCGAGGACGAGCGGGACGTGATGGTTCTCGTAGTAGTCGACGAATTCGTCCCGGCTGAGTCCGCCCCTGGCCTTGAGCAGGGCGATGGTGGTGATCACGGGCGTGCTCCTTCCGCGGGATCAGCCGCCCACCCGGTCCAGCACCGCGCGCGTGTACCCGGCGGTGTCGGCCGTGCCGCCGAGATCGACAGTACTGACACCGTCGGCCAGCGCGCCGAAGGCGGCGGCCAACAGCTCTTCGCTCGCTTCGGGGTGTCCCAAGTGGTCGAGCATCATGGCCGCGGACCACAGTGCGCCCAGCGGGTTGGCCTTGCCCTGCCCGGCGATGTCGGGAGCGGAGCCGTGCACCGGCTCGAACATCGACGGGAAGTCCCGTTCGGGGTTGAGGTTCGCCGCCGGGGCGACACCGACGCTCCCGGCCACCGCGGCGGCCAGGTCGCTGAGGATGTCCCCGAAGAGGTTGGAGCCGACGATCACGTCGAACCGCTCCGGCGCCAGGACGAGCTTGGCGGCGAGGGCGTCGATGTGTTCCTTGCCGGTGCGCACGTCCGGATGCCGCGCCGCCACCTCTTCCACCAGTTCGTCCCAGAACGGCATCGTGTGGACGATCCCGTTGCTCTTCGTCGCCGAGGTCACGTGGTTCCGGCGGGTACCGGCCAGCCGGTAGGCGTACTCGACGACGCGGGTGACTCCCTTGCGGGTGAACACCGCCTCCTGCACGGCCAGTTCGTCTTCGGTGCCCCGTCCGAGCCGCCCGCCGATCTCCGAATACTCGCCCTCGACGTTCTCCCTGACCACGACGAGGTCGACGTCCCCGGCGCCGGCGTCGCGCAGCGGACTGGGCACCCCGTCGAGCACCTTGACCGGCCGCAGGTTGACGTACTGCCGGAAGCCACGCCTGATGGGGATCAGCAGCCCCCACAGCGACACGTGGTCCGGCACCCCGGGCCAGCCGACCGCGCCCAGCAGTACGGCGTCGTGCCGCCGGATGCGGTCGAGGCCATCGGACGGCATCATCGCGCCCTCGGCGAGGTAGCGCTCGCAGGACCAGTCGAAGGAGTCGTAGGCGAACTCGATCCCGTGCCGCTTGCCGACGGCGGCGAGCACGGCCTGCGCCGGGGGCAGCACCTCGGTGCCGATGCCGTCGCCGGGGATGAGCGCGATGCGATAACTGGTCATGGGTCCAGTGGACGTCGAGTCGGCCAGGCACGTCCAAGACCCAGTTTTTGCCACACTGAGAGGCTGCGCCTATCAGCCGGAGTCCGCCAGGCCGTGGAAGGCGGCCGCGGCGGGGCTCAGCCGTCCCGGCCGGGACACGAGTGACACGGCCAGGGAATGGGGGCAGTCCAGTGCCCGGACGGCGGCACCCGCCGCCTTCGCCAGCGCACGCCAGGAGTCGCTGACCACCGCGATGCCCACCCCGGCGAGGACCAAGGGCAGCACGGCTTCCCGGTGTTCCACCTCGACCGCGAACCGGCTGCCCGGAGCCTGGCACAGCACGGCGTCGGCCACGCCGCGCATCCCCGTGCCTTGCTGGCCAACGATGAGCGCCGCCCCGGCGAGTTCGGCGGGACGGACCGGATCCGCGGCGGGAAGCGCCGCCTCGTCACGGCCCAGCAGGGCGAAACGCTGGGTCTCCAGGTGCAGCGCGTCCAAGCCGGGAAGCGCCGCGGCCGTCGGCGAGGCCGCCACCACACCGAGTTCGGCGTCGCCGGTCGTGATCATCTTCACCACGTCGGCGGGGGTGCTCGCCGCGCGGACGGAGATCCGCACGAGCGGGTTGACGACGGCGAAGGCGGCGATCAGATCCGTGAGCGGACTGACCGATTGCGACGGCATCGAGGCGATGACCAGTTCCCCGCCGAGAAGACCGTCGACCGCTTCCACCGTCGCGCGGGCGAGGTCCAGCCCGCGCATGACCTCACGCGCGGGCGCCACGAGAGCGTGCCCGGCCGCCGTCAGCACCAGGCGGCGGCCGGTGCGGTGGAACAGAAGGCTCCCCAGGTCCCGCTCGAGCGTGCGCAAGGCTTGGGAGACCGAGGGCTGGGCGACGAAAAGCAGTTCGGCGGCCCGATGGACGCTTCCCGCGTCGACGACGGCCAGGAAGTACCTCAACTGACGAGCATCCACGTCGCGCCTCCTCGTGATCGATAGCCGAGGCCTATCACCTTGCCAGCAACCCGGTCTTGGACCGGCGAGGCGCCCCAGGGGCTTACTGGGTCGCTACGAGGGACGGCACCGGCGCCGGCCCGCCGCGAGTCCCGAGGAGGGCACCGTGTCCGATGCCTGGCTCCTGGCCCACACCGGCATCGCCATCGTGGGCATCGTCGTGCTGATCACTTGGCTCAAGACGCCGCCGATCTTCGGCCTGCTGATCGGCGCCACCTATCTGGGCCTCGCCACGGGCCTCGGGGCGGGCGGCACGACCGAAGCGCTCGCCGCCGGATTCGGTGACGTGATGGCCGAGATCGGCCTGCTCATCACCTTCGGCGTGGTCATCGGCTCACTGCTCACCGCCACGAACACGCTCCATCGTGTCCTGGAGCGGCTGCTGGGCGTCTTCGGGGAGAAGCGGGTGCCGATGGTCTTCGCGGTCTCCCTGTCGACCGTGTTCACCTCGATCTACTCCGACGTGGTCCTGGTGCTCACCGCGCCGCTGGCCCGGCGTCTCGGCTCCCGGCTGGGTCCGAAAGGGGTCGCGCTCATGGGCGGCGCGCTGACCGCGGGGATCGAGGTCGGGCTGGTCTTCGTCGTCCCGGGAGTGGCCGCGCTCGCCGTCGCGGGCCTTCTCCGGGTGCCGCTCGGGGAGATGTTCCTGTTCGGGCTGGCCGTCGGTCTCCCCACCGCCGTGCTGACCACGCTGGTCTTCAGCGTGCTGCTCCGCCGGACGCTCCGCTGGGATCCGGCCGCTGACGAACTCGCGGCCGAGCGCACCGATGGCACTGCTGACACCGCGCCCGTCACCACAGCGGTCGTCCGACAGCTGCCCTTGTCGCTGTCCGTCTCACCGGTGGTGCTGACGCTCGCGCTGATCGCCCTCGGCGCGCTCGCCGACGCCTTCCGGTTCCCGCTGGGACCCGTCTCGCTGCCGACCGAGCCGGTGATCGCCATGGCGATCGGCGCCGGGCTCGCGCATCTGCTGGCCCGGCGCGTCCTGCCCCGGCACGAGGTCAACGCGGCCGTGGGCAAGGCACTGTCGCTGGCCGGACCCATTCTCGTGCTGTCCGGGCTTTCCGGCTCGGTCGCCGAGGTGATCGGGAAATCGGGACTGCGCGACGTGCTGGCGAGCTCGTTCGGCACCGGTTTCCTGCCACCGCTGGTGCTCGTCTGGCTGATCGCCGCCGTGCTGCACATCGCGATGGGATCCATCTCGATCTCCGCGATCACCGCGGCGGGCATCCTCGCGCCGATCGCGGGCTCACTCGGGGTCCCGGTGGTGCTGGTCGCCCTCGCCGCCTGCTCCGGTGCGCTGTTCCTCCCTCATGTCAGCAGCAACTTCTTCTGGATGTTCCAGTCGCTGCTCGGGCTGAGCACGCGGGGCACGTTCAAGACGCACACCGTCGCCATGTCACTGGCGTCGGTGCTCTCACTCCCGATCGTGCTGCTGCTCGGCCTCGTCGTGTGACGGCGAAGTCACTCACGCCAACGGTTGTTGAGGAAGGCGTCGTCCTCGTCGTCCACCGGTGCCGGACGGCGGGGAGCGCGCCGGGGCACCTCCCGCCCCACGCGGACGGGCGGCTCCGGGGTGAACGGAGCCGCCGAGTCCTCGAAGGCAGGCGCGTCCTCGAACGCCGACGCGTTCCCCGGCTGGGCGTGCGACCGGTCGGTGCTCCAGCCGGACTTCGTCTTGCGCTCCCCCAGCTCCCGCCGGTTCTCGACGTAGCGCTGGGCGGTCATGACCTGTTTGGTCATGACGTCCTGCGAGCTGGCCTTGAGCTCGTCGGCCTTCTTGTCCCGCAGGCCCCGGCGCTCAGCCTGCTCGCGGACGAGACCGTCCAGAGTCGCCTTCATGGCCGAGGTTTCATCGACGCTCATCTGCTTCTCCCCTGCCTCGGACTACCGCCTGCGGGTGGACGGCTGATCCTCATCGTCCAGCAACGAACCGGTGATCCGGCCGGTGGGTTCGTTGATCTGGTCGAACACCTCGCCCTCGATCCGGTACGCGCGGTTGCTCCGTTCCTGGTCACCGCCGCCGCCCTGGCCGCCACCGCCGCCCATGCCACCCATCGGCGGCATCGCGCCGCCCATGGGCGCTTGACCGGGCGACGATCCGCTCATCGGAGCGGACGGAGCACCAGCGGGCACGGCCTGGTGATGCGACCCGCCACCGCCGGTGTGCACGCCTTCGGTCAGCGACTGGCCTGTCGCGGGGCTCGCGGTCTCGAACGGGGTCGCGATCGCCGAGCCCCCGCCGCCGCCGTGGCCGCCGCCACCACCGTGGCTATCGCCGCCACCGCCTTGGCCGTCACCGGCGCCGATGCCGCCACCGCCGAGACCGTCGGGAACGGTTCCGCCACCACCGTGGTGCGGGGTGAGGCCCGGCCGGGAGTCGGGCTGAACCGTCCCGGTGAGGGGCTTGGCCGGATGCGAGGAGGTGTCCGTGGGGTCCTTGTCCTCGCCGAGGGTGTACGTGGTCGGCTTGCCGTTGCCGTCGTCGACGGTGACGACAGTCGGCCCGGACGGACCGTCGGGACGTTCGGCGGTGATCTTCACATCGCCGTCCTGGAAATGGATCTTGCCGTCCGGCCCGGGGCGATGGACGTCGTCCTTCTTCCCGTCCCCGTCGGGAGCGGAGCCCAGCTTGGACTCGTCGCCGTCCTCGGTCCAGTCGAGCTTGAAGTCCTTGGCCGGACCGGAACCGTCGCCGACCTTGATCTCCATCTCGCCGTCTTTGTCCGGCTCGGTCATCTCGAAGGTCTTGTCACCCTGCTTGACCTTGAGAGTCTCGCGTTCGCCGTCCTCGGCCTTGTCGCCGTCCTTGTCCTTGTCCTTGCCACCGTCCTCACCGGGTTTGTCACCGGTCAGCTTGTCGCCGTCTTCACCCGGCAGCTCGTCGTCGAGCTTGTCGAGCGCCTCGGAGGCCTTCTTCTTCGCCTCGTCCGCGGCCTTTTCGGCGTCTTGCTTGGAATCGCCGTCCTTGGAGTCGGGGTCCTTGGGGTCGCCGGGTTTGGAATCGGTGTCGCCCAGGCCGCCGCCAGGGGCGTCACCCATCTTGTCCAACGCTTCGGACGCCTGCTTCTTCGCGTCTTCAGCGGCTTTTTCGGCTGCTGCCTTGGCTTCGGACGCCGCATCCGTGCTGCCACCGCCGGGGCCGCCACCGGTTCCGCCGCCACCCGGACCGGAGCCACCGCCGCCGAGGTCGCCACCGCCGGGGCCGTCGCCCAACTTGTTCAGCGCTTCGGACGCCTGCTTCTTCGCGTTCTCGGCAGCCGCCGCGGCCTGCTTCTTGGCCTCTTCGGCCGCGGCCTTCTGCTCGTCGCCGGACGACGGAGGCGGAGCCGAGCCCGAGGGCGACGTCTGATCCTTGCTCGGGTCCGGACCACCGCCTCCGGGGCCACCGCCACCGGTGCCACCCTCGGGAATCTTCACGTCCGGGACCGGCGGGGGCTTCTGATCACCAGAGGAACCGGGGCCGCCACCCGGACCGCCGCCAGGGCCGCCACCTGAACCGCCCTCGGGAATCTTCACGTCCGGAACAGGCGGGGGCTTCTGGCCCGACGGGCCGGTGCCATCGCCCGAGCCGCCGCCAGGACCACCACCGGGGCCGCCGTTGCCCGAGCCGCCGCCTTGGCCGTCACCGGGACCACCCTGGCCACCGCCGCCCTGACCGCCGGTGAAGTCCGGACCGCCGTTGCCCGGGCCGCCGGGCCCGCCGCCCTTGCCGCCGGCACCGCCCGCGCCGCCCTTGCCGTCCGCGCCCGCGCCTTGGAACTCGTTCTTGACCTTGCCCATGACCTTGTCGAGCTCGTCGTAGGCCTGGTTGACGAAGTCCTTGGTTTCCTTGCAGTTCTTCTCGAAGCCCAAGTAGATGGTGGTCCACATCTCGGGCATGAACTGCTTCTGGATCCACTGCTTGGCGAGGTTCTGGCCCGCCTTCTTGAACTCGTCGTCATCACAGCAGCCGTCGTTGTTCAGCTGCTGAACGAGGTTGGAGCCGAAGTTGGCGTCCATCCAGCCCGCGATCGCGCCGAGGTCCTCCTTGCCGCTCTTCTCACCGGCGGCGATGGCGACGACCTTCTGCGCCATCGGGAAGTCGGCTTTGCCGACCACCTCTTTGTAGCCCTTGACGACCTCGTCGGCCTTCTCCTTGCAGAGCTTGAACACGGCGGTGGCGGTGTGCAGCGTCGCCTCGCTCGCGGTGTTCAGCGTCTGGGAGAGTTTTTTGGCCTTGGGAAGGATCTTCTCGTTGTAGTTCTCCGAGGAGGCGTCCGCGGCTTTCCCGGTCCAGGTCCCGTACAGGGTGTTCAGCTGGGATCCGGTGTCGTCCATGGTCTTGTCGACGGTCTTCGAGCCGGTCTTGAAATGCGCGGCGTCGTCGACGAAGTTCTTGAAGTTGATGCCGCGCTGCTCGTCGAAGGGCTTCTTGATGTCCTTCTCGAAGTCGAGCGCACGACTGGTCCCCTTGCAGTCATCAGGGAGCTTCGCCAGCAGGGAACCGAAGGTCTGGAACACCTTGAGCGCGGGCATGGCGGCGTCGAAGATCTCGTCCGACGTCTTGGTCCCGCCACCGTCCGGCGTGGGTTCCTTCGTGCCGTCCAGCTTCTTGTCGCCCTCGTCGACGGCCTTCGTCTCTTCGTTCTGCGTGAAGCTGGCCTGATCGCCGGCGGCCTTCGCGCCCCCGTAGACCTTCTTGGTGTCGCCGTCGTAGGGCATGAACGGCAAGGCGTTGTAGGTCTCCGCGTATTTCGCGGCTTCCTTGCGCTTGTCCTTGATCTCCTGCGGCTCCTGGTCCGCGCTCCACGGCGGCGGCGCCGGATGCGTCTTGATCCACGAGCCGATGAGCGCGGTCTTGTTGCCGGGCGGCACGCTCGGGTCGTCGAGGACGGCCTTGACTTCGGTCCAGGTGAGTTCGTCGGCCACTAGCGCATCCCCGTCTTGGTGATCTTGTTCTTCGTCTCGTCCTCGTTGGCGCCGTAGGTGGTGCTCGCGGTGGAGAGGTTCGTGCCGAACGAGCCGAGCGTGGTGCTGTACCCCTGGACCGAGGCCCACAGCGCGGCCACACCGTCGGTGTACTTCTTCGAGTGATCACCGTGCGCCTGGCCGAAACCGGCGGCGTTCACGGGCGTGCTCGACAGATCGGGATTGTCTTCGAGCAACTGCTCCGTCAGCTTTCCGATGTTCTTGGACGCCGATGAAAGCGCCTCGGTCGCCGCGGTAAAGCCCCCGCTCATTCTTCTCAGCGCCTTTCGTCGGATCCGTCGGCCTTACCGTCGAGTGCCTCTGTGAGCACTTCCGCCACCGACCCGATGTCGGTGAACCGGTCCAGCTGGTCCAGATCAATCCTCACGTCGTGGTAGATCTCCAGCGCCGACAGGAGTTTTATCCGTCCTTTGGAGTCGATACCCAGCTCTTCGAGCGATGCGTCGAACTCGATTTCGGCGGGATCAAGCCGAAAAGTCTCACTGACGACCTTCACGACCTCCGCGCGGTGATCACCCACGGGGCCGACTATAACGCGCCTTAGCCGCCGCTCGCGCAACCTTGCCACTGGAAGTGCGCGGAAGGTCACCGGAGGGAACCAGACGTACGGATCGCAACGTCAGATCATGTTCACGTGACACCGCACGCAATACCACCCGGGTGACTTCTTTGACATCCGCTTCGGCGTTCTTTGCCCATTCGGCTACCAACATCGCCCCTTCACCCATTTCGTCCGCCACCCCGAAAGCCGCGACGCGGTCTCGGCGGATGGCGGGATGCGCTTCCCCGGCCACCGCCTCGATGTCCTGCGGGTGGAAGTTGCGGCCGTCGATGACGATCAGATCCTTGAGCCTGCCGGTGATGTAGAGGTCGCCTCGGTGGAACACGCCGAGGTCCCCGGTGCGCAGCCAGCCGCCGGCGCCGTCGAGTTCGCCCCCGAACGCGGCGGCGTCACCGCGGCCCCAGTAACCGGAAGCGACATTCGGGCCGTGGATCCAGATCTCCCCGACGAGGCCGTCGGGCTGTGCCGCCCCGTCACTGACGATCCGGACCAGCTGGCCGAGGGGGCGGCCGACCGAGACGAGTCCCTGACCGTCGGGCACCTCGATCGCCCGGCCTTGCGCGAGGGCTTCCCTGTCGAACACCGCGCCCCGCGGTCCTTCCTCACCCGCGCTCGCGACGTACACGGTGGCTTCGGCCAGGCCGTAGGACGGACGGTGGGCTTCGCGCCGGAAGCCGCGGGGGCCGAAGGCTTCCTGGAACCGCGCGACCGTGCGCGGCTGGACCGGCTCGGCGCCGTTGAGCGCGACTCGCACGTCGGAGAGGTCGAGGCCGTCGCCTGCTTCTTCGGCGGCGTCGGCGGCCAGGTCGAACGCGAAGTTCGGCGCGGCGGTGAACACGGCCGGGTGATCGGCGAGCTGACGCAGCCACCGCACGGGCCGGTGCACGAACTCGGCGGGCGACATGAACACCGACCGCGCGCCGGCGTGGACCGGCAGACAGAGAAGCTGGATCAGGCCCATGTCGTGGAAGAACGGGATCCAGCCGGCGCAGGTCGTACCCTCATCGACAGCGTAGGCCCGGCTCGCTTGCCAGCAGGCGGCGGCGACCGCCCGGTGCGGGATCACCGCGCCGGCGGGCTCCCGCGTCGACCCGGACGTGTACTGCAGGTATGCGGGACTCTCGGGAGTGAGGGGAAGCGGATCGACGCCGGGCCCGGAGAGTTCGTCGACCACGATCAGGTGGTCGGGTGCCCCGGCTTCGCGCACTTTCGCGGCGGCGGCCGAGGACGTCAGCCAGACCCTCGCGCCGCAGTCCGCCAGCACTCCGGTGAGCCTGCCTCGCTGGGACGGGCCGGCCGGCGCCATCAACGGGACGGCCACCAGTCCGGCGGCGAGGGCGCCGAAGAACGCCAGGGGGTAGTTCAGGTCCTGGCCGGTGAGCACGGCGACCCGATCACCCGGCCGTGTGACCTCGCGCAGCGCCCCCGCGACCACCCGCACCCGGGAGACGAACTCCGTCCAGGTGACCGTGTTGTCCACGCCCGCGCTGTGATCCTGGTGTGTGAACAGCGGGCGCGCGTCGGTCTCGCGAGCGAACAACCGCTCGACGATCGAGGTGCGCAGCACCTGCTCCGGGACCTCCACCGGCGACGCGGTCATGTCCCGCAACCTACTGGAACCGCCGGGCGGCCGCCGGGACGGGCCCGCGCCCCACTGCTTTGCGGAACCCTCACCCTTCTCAAGTCGCGTGAGGCGAGGTCAGGTCACGGTCACGGTCGCGAGTGAGGCGTCCTGGCCGGGGTCCATGCCGCACGGCAGGTCGAACGTGCCGAGATCCGTCGGCGTCCCGTCCGCCCGCTTCGGCGTGACCTTCCCGGTGAAGGTGCCGCCCACGGTGAAGGCGATCGAACCGGGCTTCTTCACGGTGAGGCCGGGGATCGGGCCGGTGATGACGATCCCCAGCGGGCCGTCCTGCGGCACGGCGGCGACCGGGAAACCCAGGCCGTTGAGCGTGACGCCGAGTTCGGTGCCGTTGTAGTCGACGCCGACGTTCGCTGACGCGGTTCCCTCGATCGTCGCCGCGCCGATCAGGTTCAGCGCGGAGACTATGTCCCCGTCGAGGGAGACGGCCACCGAGAAGCCGGTGACGTCGATCGGAGAGCCGACGGCGACCGCGTCGGGGAAGGACGCTGTCACCGTGGCGGCGACTTGACGCGCTCCGATGAGCGGCATTTCGCAGGTGAAGGTCAGGTTCTTGGTCACCGGTCCGGGCAGCGGGGCAGCGGAGGCGGCGCCGGCGGGCAAGGTGACCGCGGCTCCGGCGAAGACGAGTGCGGTGGCGATCCGGGCGAGGGGTCTCAGGGACGAAAAGCGCGTCATGGAAATCCTCCGGTCGGGAATTCGGGAGAAAGAACGGCGAAAGCCGGAAAGCGTGTGCAGGAAACGTTACGACGCGGTGAACCCGTCGACAACACACCACCGTGCTCGTATCGATTCAGGCGGACCGGACGCGATTGTTCTTGTCATTCGGCGACGATTTCCCCGCCTGATTCTTGCCAGGTCGGTCACCCATTCTCAGGGGATCGCCGTCGCAACGCGTCCAGTCCCTCTTGCCAGCGTCGCCGCCGCTCGACGGAATCCTGTTCCCACCAGGGAGTGCCACGTTCGCCCAAGGCGACCTTGGCGAGGTGCACACGCGACCGGGCGTCTCGTTCCGCCTCGCCGTCCTGGGCGCGGCGCGACGCACCGACGTCCCGCCGGGCACGCATCAGCAGACTGCGCAGGCGCTCCTCCTCCTCCTCCTCCTCCTCCTCCACCTCCTCCTCCTCCGGGATCTCCGGATCGGTCGCCCGCCAGCGCCGTCCGTCGATCACGACGAAGTGCCCGTCCGGCTCTGCCATCCCATCAGGGTCGCACCGTTCGCATCGCCCTGCCGGTCATGAGACCAGCGTGGCGGTGAACAGCCCGCTCGACCTGCAGGCGTCGCGCGCATTGCCACGCGACGGCCAGGGCTTATACCTCTAACCACGTAGTCGCCGCGAGGGCCGAACAGACCTACCCGGCGCTGCCGGCCCCGCCGAATCCGTTCGAAGTCGTTCACTCTTGTTAATTTCGGACAGAAGACCGGACAACTATCGCCATTTCCCGAACTCGGCCGCACACTCGGCGGGCAGTGTGTTTCTTTCCCCCGGCCTTGGAGGAGTCACCATGCGTCGAAGAATCGCCCTGGCAGTCGGCGGCGCCGCCGTCCTGACCGCGAGTCTCACTTCCGCCGCCCTCGCCCCCGTCGCGCAGGCCTCCCCCGGACTGATCGCCGCCATGCAGCGAGACCTCGGGCTCACCGCCTCGCAGGCCTCGACCCGGCTCACCCAGGAAATGACCGCCTCGCGAGTGATGCCCGCCGCGCAGCAGGCCGCCGGTGCCGCGTTCGGCGGTGCCTGGTTCGACCCGGCGCGCGGCGAACTCGTCGTCGGGGTGACCGATCCCGCGGCGGCGTCCGCCGTCCGGCAGGCCGGCGCCGAACCCGTCGCCGTCGCGACCAGCGCCGCCAGGCTCGACGCCGCGAAGGCCGAAATCGACCAGTCGGTCAAGAGCCTTCCCGCCCCCGCCGCCGTCAGCGGCTGGCGCACCGACCCGCGCGGCGGCAGCGTCGTGATCACCGTCCAGCCCGGCAAGCACGGCTCCGATGTCGAAGACTTCCTTGCCAGGGCGAGGAAAGCCGGTCCGGTCACCGTGGCCACCGCCCCCAAAGCCGAACCGTTCGCGGCGGGCACCGTCGGCGGCGACCCGTACTACATCAACGGGAACACCCGCTGCTCGATCGGCTTCTCCGTCCAAGGTGGATTCGTCAGCGCCGGTCACTGCGGCGGATCGGGGAGTTCCGTCGTCGGCTGGGACAACTCGGCGATGGGCAACTTCGCCGGTTCTTCCTTCCCCGGCAACGACTACGCGTTCATCCGGATCGGCAACGGCTGGTGGACAGCGCCGGTCGTCCTCGGCTGGGGCACGGTGAGCGACGCGCTCGTCCGGGGCTCGTGGGTCGCGCCCGTCGGCACATCGGTGTGCCGGTCCGGTTCGACGACGCACTGGCACTGCGGCACCGTGCTGGGGCACAACGAGACGGTCAACTACTCGCAGGGCGCCGTCCACCAGATGACCCGCACCAACGTCTGCGCGGAACCCGGTGACTCCGGCGGCTCCTTCATCACCGGCGACCAGGCACAGGGGGTCACCTCCGGCGGCTGGGGGAACTGCGGTTCCGGCGGTGAGACCTGGTTCCAGCCGGTGAACGAGATCCTGCAGACCTACGGCCTGTCACTCGTCACCGCGTAAGAACCACGCGTCGCGAAAGCCACTTTCGGGACATCTGGCCTGGATCCACCGATGATTGTGGTGAGTTGATCGTGTCGTAGGCGCGCAGATGCCCTCTGACTTGGGACGATTGGTCTTGCGACAGAACAATTCGGACCGAG